>JALUUK010000328.1 GCA_027021395.1 Acidobacteriota bacterium | reverse complement strand
AGCCCGGATTGACCATCGCCTTCATCAATTCGTGATCTCGATGCGATGCGAGCCCGGGGTAGATCACCGGAAATCCTCTCTCTTCGAGGCGTTCTGCAAAGACCATCGCGCGCCGGCTGTGCTCGGCGACACGAAGAGGAAGATGCGGAAGCCGCATGCTGATGTTGAAGGCCTGCTTCGGATCCATCGTCGGGCCGAGCAGCATCAACGCCCCGGTATGCAAGTCCATCAACTCGGTGATGAACTCCTTCTTGCCGCAGATCGCGCCCGCGATGACATCCGATGCACCGCTGACGAACTTGGTCATCGAGTGAATGACCACGTCGGCACCGAGAGGGATCGGTGAGAGAAGCAATGGGCTGAAGGTATTGTCGACGCAGAGGGCGATGCCGTGTTTCTTGGCGAGAGCGCCGAGCTTGGGGATGTCGGCCACCGTCAAAGTGGGGTTGGAAAGCGATTCGACGTAGATCAGACGGGTTTTTTCGGTGATCGCCGCCTCGACCTCTTCGATGGACGAGATGTCGACGAAAGTCGTGTTGATATCGCACTTGAGCGGGAGGAATTCGCGAAGCAAAGCGAATGAACCTCCGTAGAGCGTGTTCGCGGCGACGACGTGATCGCCGTGCCCGCAAAGCTGCAGAATGCATCCCATCACGGCGGCCATTCCGCTCGCCGTGCAGTATCCGGCCTCACTTCCCTCGAGTGCGGCGAGTTCTCGTCCCAAGACGTAGACGGTCGGGTTGAAGTGCCTCCCGTAGAGATAGCAGCCGCCGGTTTCCGGGCCGCGTTGCCCGGAGAAGATTTCGGGCATGATGTCGGGATCCATCACCGTAAAGGTGGTGCTCGTTTCGATCGACATATTGACGCCGCCGTGCTCTCCGAATTCGTGACGCACATCGGCGAGCGCCCTGACCGGATCATGTTTTTTCATCGCCTCGTCTCCTCGAGCAGCCCGGTCGGTCCAAGTTCCAGGCGAAAGTGTGTTCGGTGAAGGGTTCTGCGAAGGGTCTCGAACAAGGTAACGCGCCCCTCCCGGCTCCACAAACGAGCCGCACGCCGCGCTCGCCGGGGAGAAACACCGGCGGCGGTTTCCGGGAGGTTTTGCGCTCGATCGCGCAGACTCTCAGACCAGATCGGGGAAGGGCACGGTATCGCGGGCGCCGCCGGGAAGGTCGAGCAAGAGCGCGATCAGGCGGTCCAGGCCGAGGGCGATGCCGACACAGGGCGGCAGGCCTCCGCAGAGCGCATCGAGAAAGGCCTCATCGAGGCTGATTTCAGGGCCTCCGCGGGCCATGCGTTCGGCCCGATCTCTTTCGAAGCGACGGCGTTGTTCTTGCTCATCGCACAATTCGTCGAAGGCGTTCGCCAGCTCGACTCCGGCCACATAGACCTCGAAACGAAGAGCGACCGGCCACTTCTCATCGTGACGGATGCGAGCGAGTGCGGCTTGTGAGGCGGGATACTCTTCGAGGATCGTGATCGACGATCGGCCGAGATGCTCTTCGACACGGTCGATGAACAGGCGGTGAAAGAGATCGTCCCACTCGTCATCGGCATCGTACGGGATGCCCAGGGAGGTCAGAGCATCGGCGAGCAGATGCCGCTCGCGCACAGCGGCGAGATCGATTTCCGCGTAGCGCACGAAAGCGTCGCGCACCGTCAGGCGCTCCGGTGGCTTGCTCAGATCGCACTCACCGAGGCGCAACGCCGACTCGCCGGATCGCGCGGCACGAGCCGTCTGAAGCAAGAGCGCATGCACATCCTCGACGAGCGCGTCGACTTCGGCGTAGGCGCGATACCATTCGAGCAGCGTAAATTCGCTCAGATGCCAGGGGCTCCGTTCGTCGTCTCGAAAGGCCCGCGCCACTTCGAAGACCTTTTCAGCTCCAGCGGCCACGAGGCGCTTGAGCGCGAGTTCCGGCGAGGTGGCGAGCCAGCGGTCGCGCCCGGCTGGGAAGGGGACGAGGTGCACCTCCATGCCGGGGCAGACGACGCGGGCCGGTGTCTCCGCTTCGAGAAAGCCCCTCCCACGAAAGAAGTCGCGCACGACGCCTACGATTTCGGCGCGCCGGGCGAGAATCGGTAGGCGCATGCGGACGGAACGCTCTTCGGGAGAGGGCGCTCGATGCGACTTCGAGAGAACGACGAGATCTTCCAAGCGATAGGGAGCGAACACGCCGGTGAGTCGGCCGGCGACGAAGCATCGATGAAGCTCATTCTCGGTGCCCGGCGACAGCAAGACGGGAAGCGATGCGCCGGCATCCACCAAGCGGCAGCACCCCTCATCATCCACCTCGAGTCGTCCGGAGACGGGGACGGCCGAGGCGCCGGCCCGAAGCCGAGCCGTTGCGGCGCAGAGGGAAACTCGCGACGGTGCGCTCAGCGCTTGACTCGCTCGCAGTACTCGCCGGTGCGCGTGTCGATGCGCACCCACTCGCCCTGGTTGATGAACAAGGGGACTTGCAGGTTCGCTCCCGTGCTGACGGTCGCGTTCTTCAGCGTGCTCGACTTGGTATCGCCCTTGACGCCCGGTTCGCAATCCGTGATTTCCAGTTCGACGAACGTCGGCAACTCGATGGAAATCGGTTTTTCATTGTGCAGCAGGACGTCGACCTCGATATTTTCGGTCAGCCAACGGGCGGCATCGCCGACTTGTTCCCGCATCAGGGAGATCTGCTCGTAAGACTCCGTGTCCATGAAGGTCAGATCATCGCCGTCCGCATAGAGAAACTCCATCTTGCGCTCTTCGAGGCTGCATCGGTCGATGCGCTCGCCGGAGCGGTAGGTGCGTTCGAGAATCAGGCCGGAGATCATGCTCTTCATCTTGCAACGAGTGAAGGCATTGCCCTTTCCGGGCTTGACGAACTGGGCTTCGACGACGACGAAGGGTTCTCCTTCGATTTCGACCTTCAAGCCCTTGCGCAGATCACTCGTCTGATACACGAAGCACCTCGCGCCCGGAATGGAGCCGGGCCATCCAAGACCTCCGTCTCGGATCTCACAGCCGCGCATTATAGCTTCCGTTGTGCGCCCCGCCTCTCGCGTGGCACCCTTTGCCCGATGCGCCATTCGACACGTCTTCGCTACGAAGCTTCCTCTCGCGCGGTCGGCCCGAAGCGCGCCGCGGAGCGGCTGGGTCTTCCCGTCGGCGAACATTTCCATGCAGCGGCCGGGAGGCTGCCCTTCAGGTTGCCCGAGGGGTACCTGGAATTGATCGATCCGGCGGATGCGGCGGATCCCCTGCTCGCCGTCGCTTGGCCGCATCCCGAAGAGCTTCGAAATGATGCGAACGCCATCGAAGATCCGGTGGGGGATCGCGCCTCACGCCCGCATCCGCTGATCGTCCGCAAGCACGCGGATCGCGCCATCCTGCTGGTGACTTCGCGCTGCCACCTCTACTGCCGTTACTGCTTTCGCGCGGGAGAGCAGGCCGATCGTCCCGAACGGATCAGAGAAGCGATCGACCGGCTAGCGAGCGAGCGCGATCTTCGCGAGGTCATCTTGTCGGGGGGCGACCCCTTGGTCTTGCCGGACGACGATCTCGTCGAGATCCTGCGCTCGCTGGCCGAGATACCGCATCTCGAAACCGTGCGTATCCACACGCGGGCGGCGGCGGCCGATCCGAGGCGCATCACTCCGCGTTTGGCGAAGGCGCTTGCCGATGCTGCGCCCGCGCCTCTTTGGATCGTCATTCACACGGTCCATTCGCGGGAGATCACGCCGGATTTTCTGGCCGGATGCGAGCATTTCAGGCAAGCGGGTCTGCCGCTGCTCAATCAAAGCGTCCTCCTGCGCGGGGTCAACGACGAGATCGGCCTGCTCGCCGAGCTTTTCCGCAAGCTCTACGCGCGACAAATCAAGCCGTATTACCTGCACCACCCCGATCGCGTGCGCGGTACGGCGCGCTTTCGTCTGCCGCTCGAGCAGGGGCTCGCCTTGTATCGGGGCCTGCGCGAGCGCATTCCCGGTCCCGCGCTACCGCTCTACGTGCTCGATCTTCCGGATGGAAGCGGCAAGGTGGCCGTCGAGGCCATGGAACGGACCGGTGAAAGAGCATGGCGCTACGTCCGCAGCGACGGGAGCGTCTCCACCTACGCCGACATTGAGCTATGATATTAGGCTGAATGGGCGGTAAGGAAACGCGATACCAAGGGCCGGTGCGATGAAGCAGTATCTCGATTTGATGCGTCATGTGCGGGAAAACGGCGTTCGCAAGGACGACCGGACGGGAACGGGCACGCTCTCGGTTTTCGGCTACCAGATGCGTTTCGATCTCGGCAAAGGGTTTCCCGCCGTGACGACGAAAAAGCTTCATTGGCGCTCGATCATTCACGAACTGCTGTGGTTCCTTCGCGGCGAGACGAACATCGACTACCTTCGCCGGAACGAGGTGACGATTTGGGATGAATGGGCCGACCGGAACGGTGATCTCGGGCCGGTCTACGGTGCTCAATGGCGCCGTTGGATGACCGGTGACGGTCGTCCCATCGACCAGATTGCTCAGGTCATCGAAGGAATACGCACGAATCCCGATTCCCGACGCTTGATCGTCAGCGCGTGGAACGTCGGTGAAATCGAAAAGATGGCGCTGCCGCCGTGTCACCTGATGTTTCAATTCCATGTGGCCGGCGGACGACTTTCCTGCCAGTTGTATCAGCGCTCCGCCGATATTTTTCTGGGAGTGCCCTTCAACATTGCGTCCTACGCGATTTTGACGGCCTTGATCGCTCGTGTCACCGGCCTCGGCCTCGGCGAGTTCATCCACACTTTCGGAGATGCGCACCTGTATCTCAATCATCTCGATCAAGCCGATCTTCAATTGTCGCGCGAACCGCTGGCGCCGCCGACGCTGTGGATCAATCCGGACATTCGGCGAATCGACGATTTCCGCTTCGAAGACATCGAAATACGGGACTATCGCAGCCATCCTCGGATCAAGGCTCCGATCGCCGTATGAAGGCGGGGAGGTTTTCGTGGAGATCTCCCTGATCGTCGCCATGGATCGCGGGCGGGTCATCGGCAAGGACAACGGCCTTCCCTGGCGGCTGCCGGCTGATTTACGGCATTTCAAGCGGAATACGGTCGGCAAGGCGATCGTCATGGGACGCAAGACCTGGGAGTCCATCGGGCGACCGTTGCCCCGGCGGCACAACATCATCGTGACATCCAACACGGACTATGTCGCAGAAGGTTGCACCGTCGTCCACTCATTCGAGCAGGCCATCGCGGCGGCTTCCGATGCCGAAGAGGTGGTCGTCATCGGAGGAGCGACGCTCTATCGGGAGGCTTTGCCGCTCGCCTCCCGCATCTATCTGACGGAGGTTCACGCACGCGTGGAAGGGGATACCTTCTTCCCGGAGGTCGATTGGGAGGGGTGGAAAGAGGTTCAGCGCGAGTCGAGGGCAGCGGACGAGAAGAACCCCTTGGCCATGGATTTCGTGCTGCTCGAGAGAGTCGTTGCCGGCGAGATCAACGACCGACGCGAATCGACGACAGGCGATGCCTGATCTTTCCGACGTAACGATTCAGCGGGTGGCGGCGATCGAGAAAAGCGAAGACCGGTCGAGATCGCTGTCCTAGCTCTTGCATCAGCGAGTTGGCGGAAGGGTGGTGCGGGTCGAAGGCCAGCGCGGTCTTGAGCGCTTCGATGCTCAGATCGCGCCGCGAGCTTCGCATGTAGACCCGGCAAAGGTTGACGTAGAGATCCGCATCGCGGGGTGAATCGGCGACGGCTTCTTCGCAAAGACGGCGCCCTCGGACGACGTCGCCTCGAGCGAGCGCGACCGCAAGGCCGTACCACGATCGAAGCGCTCGGTGATAGCCTTCTCCCGGTTCTTCGACCGAGTAGGCGAGAGCCTGTTCGAGCGGTTCGATGGCGTCTCTGTACCTTCCGAGGCGAGCGAGATCCGCGCCCAAGCGAAACCAGCGCTCGGCTGCCGACGGAGGCTTGGGAGGCAGGGTCGACCTGCCCATGGCCAAAAGATCTCTCACGCCTGCTAATTTGGTTCCCCGGAAGCATCGCCGCAAGCGGTCCGAGTCGCCGTTGGGATGCGTTCGCTATCGGATGCGTTCGATATCTGCAGTGATTTGCTCGAGAAAGACCACGGCTTTGCGAAGCCGTTCTTGATCGGCACCTTCGAGCGTGACCTGAACCGTATCCGCTTCACCCCCGGTTTGAGGGTAAGAACCGATCTCGATATCGGGAAATCGCTGAGCAGCACCATGGAGCGTATCGGCGATCACTGCTTCGGCGGTCCGGAAGAACAGTGTTTCGCGGAAGATGGGCGCCGAACGCAATTCCTCCCGAATTTCGGGAAACTTGCGCCGCAAGATGGCGGGGATGCCGGCGAAGATGAAGACGTTCTTCATTCGAACCGTCGGCCAAGCCTCGGGATCCGCTCCAGTGAGCACGGCTCCCTCGGGAATCCGCGCCATGCGCAGATGCGCCTCGGTGATGCGCTCACCGAAATGTTCGCGCAGGCGTTTTTCCAGGCCGCGGTGGCCGATCACCTTCGTATCGAAGGCTCGTGCGACGCCTTCGATGGTGACATCGTCGTGCGTCGGCCCGATTCCTCCGGTGGTGAAGACCCACCGGTGCAGGTCCGACATGGTGCGCGTCGCTTCGGCGATCTCGTCGACGATGTCTCGGACGATGAGCACGCGGGTGACGGGGCAGCCCAAGTCCCAAAGTTCTCCAGCGAGATAGTGAAGATTGGCATCCTGCACACGGCCCGAAAGCAATTCGTTGCCGATCAGGATCACACCGGATGAAGGTCTCCCGCTCACAGGGGGAGTTTTAGAGCAAATTCAGCCGGAGCGCCATGTGATGAAGGCCTAGGGCCAGCCAAACGATGCCGATCAAGCGAAACAGCCACAGCACCGACCACGATCCGATCAATGCTTGGATGTGAACGGGAAAGGGCGCTTTGATCGGCGTTGCGTCTTTGTCTCCACGGTATGCCGCAAGCCAGCCGACGGGCAGGACCGTCACGGCGATGCCGATCCGGAAGAACGCCACGGCATCGGCGTGGGCGATCGGTCCGGAGCGATCGAAGGCGATCAGAAGGACCAAGAGCAGAAAAAGAGCAAGAGTGCCGAGAATGCCGATGCGAATGAACAGGCGGTGGTGCCATGACCATGAGAACAGCCGCTTGAGGCGAACGGCCCGTTTGCCGTCGGATGCCGTCCAGGTCGTCGGCCCCATGGGCTCTTCGATGACGAGAAGCGGGCCGGAATCGACGGCTTGACCGGTCCAAAGACACCGGCGCCTTGCCCTCGCCAGAGCGTAGCGTCGCGCATAAAGCCGGTGCGTGAGCATCACGGCCACGCCGAGCCCCGTCGATGTCAGCAATCCTTGCCGCGACAGTCCTAGCGGTGCATTCGTGAAGAGGAAAAGAACGAGGGGAACCGGCAAAAAGATGAGGATTCCAGGAATTCGAGTGATCACGAGATGGCCTAGATCTCTCCGGCCGTCGTCACCCCGGCCTGTTTCATTCGGAAATCCCCGGTGCGAGAACGCTCGGATGTGAATCTGCCGCGGATCTCGACCCGATGGCGTACTCGCCGGGACATCGAGGATGAAATCTGCGAAAAGCCGTGAGCCGGCGGTGTTTGAGCGCTCTTGAAGAAGAGTTTCGCGAACGCATCGGCCGAGACGAGTGAGTCGAGCGGAAGATGAGTTGGGGCGGCCTCAGTGAAGAGACCGCCCGAATCTCAGTCCAACCTCTCGCCTAGCCGGCGATGAAGTCGTGGGCGCGGACGGTCTTGCGGCCGTTGGACGAGGCGCGCTTGGCGGCCTGATCGATGTACCAGTAGACCACTTCGTTCAGCGCACCCGGCGCATCGGAAGCCACGTTCATGCCTTGCGAGCGGATGGCGTTCTTGACCTTGCTAGCGACGAGGAGAACGTCCTTCGTTGCGGCTTTGCGGGTCGACTTGCGCTTCCCGGCTTTTTTCTTGCTTGCTTTCTTCTTGGTTGCCTTCTTCTTTGCAGCTTTCTTCCGTGCCATTTTTTGTCTCCCATTTCCGTTATGGCATTTCTGTTGTGGCTTGACCGTTGCGGATGATTTCGTTCTGTTGCGCAGAACACCGCCATAGGTCGATTCAACGCGCAAATGGTCGCATCGACATCAACCGGGATCAAGCGCAAAAGGCTGTTTTTTTGCGATTTCAAGCGTTTTTATACAAAAAAGACCGTTTTATGCCCTCGATCGTTGCTTGCGATAACGGCATACGACCGTTGCGACCGAGAACCTTGATTCCCTCTAGCGCGGCACCATCTTCTTCTCGGGGCCCCGAGTTACGAGCTTGGGGTGTGTACGGGAGAGAGATTTGATGATCATCCGGTGCTCGTTCAAGCCATCCATCCGCGTGGTGGGTCCATTGCTCACCGTCGCGCTCATCGCAGGTTGCGGAGGTCTTTTCAAGCAGCGAGAGGGTGTCGCGCCTTCGGTGCAGGCGGCCGTTGATCGACCGCAAAGTGTGGATTCCGTAGCAATCGACATTCCTGCATCCGAGCCGGCCGAGGTCGCGGATCGGCAAATTCCGGGCCTGCTCGTAGTCGAGGTGCTGCTGGCAAACGACAGGGAAGATCGCTTTCGCGGTGCGCGACGGCTGGTCGAGAGCCAACGCCCGTTTCTCCAACGCAAGGCGACCCATCCCATGGAAGAGGCGGCCCAGCTTTGGCTTTGGTCCTACTTGGAGCCGAAAAACGAGCACGATCGCCGGAGTCGCAAGCTTGGTCCGCACATCGGTGTCGAAGACATCTATCACGCGCCGGGGTACGAACTCTACCTACAAGCGGGCGATGGATTGTTGATTTTTGCTCGAAACGGCGAATTGATCGGTCGAATCGAGGGTGGTGAAGGATTGTCCGATCTCGCGATGTACGATATCGACGACGACGGTCAAGCTGAAATCTTCTTGAAGTTCGACTCGTCTGCGAACAGCGGAAATCGTTTTACGGAGATCGTCGGCTACAAGGAGCAAGACGGCGATTTCGAGCAGATCCTCGAGCGGCGCCTCTATGAGACCGCCTTCCGCTGGGTACGAGCCGGTCTCGGTTCGCGCCTCGCACTGGTTCATCTTCAAGGGACCGCCTACGTGGTCATCGAGCCGGAAGGGGAAGCCGAATTCCTCCGATGGGACCTTCGAGAAAGACGTCTCGTCAACGATGGTCCCCGCCTTCGCCGAGGTGTCGTCGGACAAGGCGGATAGGAGCCTCATTCCCAAGGTTCGGCACCGTCCGGGTCCATCGGCCGACTTTCACGCAGACATGCCGCAGCCGCGGAGTCGGAGAGCGCGAGCATCGCCGCCGAAAGGGCGGTGCCGTGCGTAGAGCCCCTCGTTCGGCCGAAGACGATACCCAAGGCGACGCGGGGTAGAATGGCGCCCTTCGAATTTTCAGAGCGATGATGTCGACCTCCGAAAACACCTCTCTCGAGCCGGTCTTGAATGGGCGCGGGCTGCTGATCATTGCAGTGCTGGCTCTGCTTCCCTACGTCTTCCTGCCGCCGAAACCTCTGTTCGGAGATGCCGTTTTTGCAGTCAGCGACAATCAGGCCGTGCAGGAAAGGCCCCTTTCAGAGCTGCTGGTGCTCGATTTTTGGGGTAAGCCGCTCGGGGAAAGCTACGCTACCGGTTCCTATCGCCCGTTGGTCAGCCTGACCTATGCGGTACAGATACGGGTTTTCGGAGCGGGACCGAGAGGGCTGCACCTTTTCGACATGGGCTTGCACGCCGTGATGGCCATGCTCGTCGCTCTACTCCTTCAGCATTTGATCCCGGCGAGTCGTTGGGCGGTGTACCTCGGCGTGCTCTTTGCCGTGCATCCACTGGCTTCGGAGGCGGTCTCGTCGTTGGTGGGGCGAGCGGATCTGATGGCCGGCGTGTTCTTGGTGGCCGCCATCTTGGCGCACCTGCGGGCGATCGACAGTGCTCGGTTCTTACTCTTCGAGGCACTCACGGTGGTTTTTGTCGCGTCGGCCTTGTTTTGCAAGGAATACGCGGTGGTCTTCCCTTTCTTGATCATCGCGGCGGATCTCGCCATGCACTCGGCCGGGCGTGTCCCTGTGGGTCGCCGCCGCCGCCAGGTCGTCGTTTGGGTCATCCTGCTGGTATGGCTAGGCGGCTATTTCGCGATTCGCTACGCTTTGATGGGGCATTTCGTCCGCGGTCCGTCCCTTCATGTCGGGGACAATCCCCTGGTGGAGGCCGGCCTCGCTTCGCGCTGGGGAACCTCGTTGGCCATGTTCCTGACCGCCCTGCGCTTGTTGGTGTTGCCTTTCGGGCTCAACCACATCTATGGGTCGGGAACGCTTCCGGTTCTTCCGCACTTGCTCGCACCGAAGGCGATTCTCGCCTTCGGCGTGGTGGCCGCGCTCGTAGCTCTTTCGGTGCGTGCCCTGCTCTCGCATCGTCGACCGGTACCGATCATCGCCTGCACCTTTTTCATCCTCCCCTTGTTGCCGAGCTTGGGTTTCGTCACGCTCAGCGGGGTTCTTTTCGCCGAGCGCCATCTCTATCTGCCGATGGTGGGTTTGATCTTGGCCATCGGGTGGGCGCTGCGCAGCCTGCCCGCAGGCCCACGTGCTCAACTTTGGGTCAAGACGGCTTTCATCGGTGTTTCGGTGGTTTTTCTCTTCGCCACTTGGTCGAGAGTGGATTTGTGGAAGTCGAACGCAGCCTTGGCAAGAGCCTCTCTCGAGGCCTATCCCCATTCGGCGCGGGCCTGGTATCAAATCGGCCTCGATCTCGGCGCTCGCAACGATCCCGAAGGAGCTGCGGATGCCTTTCGCCGTGCTCTCGACGTCGAGCCGATGCGCGCGCGGACTTGGAGAAACTACGCCATCGCTTTGGGGAAGGCGGGGCGGGCGGCGGAGTCGGTGGAGGCGTGGCGCCGCTGTGTCGAATTGGCTCCGGAAGCCGCCGGTCCGCTGCTGCGGGGCCTAGGCGAAGCCTTGCTGAACGCAGGTCGAATCGAAGAGGCCGTCCGATCGTTGGCTCAAGCGCACGGTCAATCGCCCGAGGACGAGCGGAGTGGGCGACTGCTCGGTAAGGCCTTTTTGCGTTTGGGGCAGATTCGACTGATGGAAAAAAACCCCGGCGCGGCGATACAACTTGCCGGGCAAGCCGTGGCTCTCGGCTCCCTGCCTCCCGAGGGGTATTTTCTGGCGGGGCAGATCGTCGTTCGTGCCGGCAATCGAGAAAAAGCACAGGAACTGTTCGACCACGCCCTGCGCCTCGACCCGGACTTGCTGCGAAAGAAGCATCAGGTCGCCATCGAGCACACGCAGGCAGGGCGCTACGCCGATGCAGCAGAACTCTTCCACGAGATCGTGCTCGCGGACCCGCACAAGTCATCGGCTTGGTTCAATCTCGGTCGCTCATACTTGCTCATGAAGCGATACGCCTTGGCGATCGATGCGCTCGAAAATGGACTGCAGGTTCAGGAGGATCCCGGTGCGCGCGCGCTTCTGCGTCAGGCTCGCCGGGGCTTGTCGGGTGTCCCCGACTGATACTCGGCGGCGAGAGGAAGGGCCGCCGCGCCGCGGTCGGACCATCAGGGACGCCGTGGAGGTCGATTGGGGCGCCGCCGCTCGCCTGGCTCTCGCTGGCGTTTCGCGCCAAGAAACAGTTTCTTGATTTCGCGGCGCTGCTCGGAATCGAGCAAGAGCGCAATCTCGTAGCGCGATTTCATCTCCGCCCGCATGATCGCGCAGCGTGCGTCGGCGATCTCTTCAACGGCCTTTCGTACGGCAGCCTCATCGAGTGTCTTCGCATCGAGCAAGCGGGCAACGCGCAGCTCCGCCTTCTTGCGCACGGCTTCGAGGTCGATTTTTTCGAGTGCTGCGACTTCGGCGGCGGCCTCGATCTCG
>JALUUK010000327.1 GCA_027021395.1 Acidobacteriota bacterium | reverse complement strand
GGGGGAACGAGAAAAGTGGTGTGCCACAGATCGTGGCCCGCAAGCCAGCGAGGACCCAAGACCTTGCCCCACAACAGGGCCGGTCCGGGAGGCGAGTGCGCCGGAACCCGCGCAAGGCCCGACAGGTCGGAGGAATCGATCAATGCACCGGCACGAGGGTCGACGAGAAGGCCGAGTCTTTCGGCTCGGCCGTTTTCCACCATGCCCCGCAAGAGTTCCCGCACATATGCGCCGACGCCCCGACGTCCGGTACCGCCCTGCAGCGGACGACCGTCGAGCAAGACGCGCACCTCTAGAAGATCCTCAACACGGCCAAGAAGAATTCGGTATCGCCCTTGATTTCGGCGATATCGCTCGCTAGAGCGTAACCCACGTCGAAGCGCACGTAGGTCTTGTACGGGCCGAGAAAATTCGCTGCCACGCCGACGCCTAGATGAGAGGTCGGAGAGGCATCGAGCATCAACTCATTGACCCGCGCGTAGTCCAAGATCGCGTCGAAGCGCACGACTTCTCCGAGATTGAACGAGTATTGCAGGCTTGCCAGCGTGCCCTTGTCGTAGCGGATTCCGGAACCTCCGAATCCACGCAGCCGGTCTCCGTTCAGCAGTCCAAAGGTGTAGGCCGAGAAGCGATCGAAGTCGCCTCCGGCCTGATAGCGCGCCGAGATCTCGATCTTTTGGAAAAGCGGCAAGATCCAGATCTTCTTGGCCCCGACGGCCCAGCGGTAGAAATTCTTGCTGCGCGCCACATCTTCGTCGGTGGCGATGTCGCCGGCCGGTCCCCACTTTTCCCACCGCGATCGCTGAAACAAAGAGCCTTCGACATTGAATCCCCAGCCCATGCGATCGTAGAGAAGCTGAGCGCGCTGCATGGTCTCTAGGTGATCCGCAGGAAGCAGAAAGTCGCCGGTCTCCTTGTCTCTTTGAAAGTTGTTGTAGCGAGCTCCGAGCGACCCGCGGACTTTGAGGAAATCACTGATCTGGTATCCCGCGTGCACCGCCAAGCGCTGCGAAAGACGGCGGACTCGCTGTGGATTGATCTCCCGGCCGCGGGCGAAGACGCGGTCGGTTCCGGGAATGCCGGAGACGCTGAGAAAAGCACCGGCGTCGACATGGGTGCCGAGAAACGACGGATCGGAGAGCGAGAAGGTATTGAACACGCCGAGCATGAAGGCATTGAAGATCAGGCCTTTCGAAAAGAGATCGACGTTGGTGTAGTTCACTCCGAAAGCGGGAATCACGCCGCCGAGGCTCTTGTCGCCGATGATGGCTCCACCGGCGAGCAAGGCGGAGGTGTCCCCTTTTTCTCTCACCTTCCGACCGCCGTCTTCCGTGCGTTCGAGCCACTTGAAACCTTCCTGGCCGTCGCGCAACATCTGGGCGTCGGAGGCCCATGCTTCTTTGCGAATGCGTTGAAAGTCCGGGGAGTTCAAAGTCGGCGCTTCGAAAGTCGTTTCGCGCAGCAGAACCAAGTTGCTTCCTGCGATGGAGTAGATTTGCTGGCCCTCGATGCCGTCGAGCAGCCAGTAACGCGTGCCGTCAGGCCCTTCGTAAGGACGAAAGACTTGGCGCTCTTCGCTGCTGATCATGGGTGGCTCTAGGCCCGTCTGCACGGTATCGACTTGGACCAGTGCGCCGGTATGCTGATCGATCCACGCGCGACCGTGGTAGAGAGAGACATCGTCGACCAGCGGCGCGAACTTCAAGCGCCAGCACATGCGGCCTTCGACCTCCTCTTCGCCATCGAGTTCATAGGAATAGCGTTTGTCGAGTTCGAGATCGAGCGGGACCTGCACGGCCTTCTCGTGCGAGATGTAGGGTATTTCCGGAATTTCGTCCCAGGTGAGCTTTACGCCGTTGAAGAAGGTGTCTTCGATCACCCACTCGGCACCGATCTTGCGGTCCCAGAGATAGGTCGCATCCATCGCAATGTCGAACGAGCCCGCAGCGGTCCCGAAGCGCGCGACGTAGGTGATGCGCCCGTGCCGCTGAATCGACAGCAGGCGTTCGGCTTGAAACGCCCTCCAGCGTTGGTGAGCGGCAATGATTTCTTCCGCCGTGATCCGGTGACGCCCGGATACCGCGGATTCCTCCTCGTCGAGTTCAAAGCCGGCCGAAAACTTCTGGCGAGTGACGAGAATCAGCTTCGGTCGACGAGAAAGCGGGACCTCGAGCGCGATGTGTTCATCGTCGCGCTCGATCGGAGGATAGATCTTGAATCCCGCATGCTCGAGATCGACCACGCGATAACCGCGCCGGAAACGCTTTTCGAAAATCAAAGAGGCTACGGCATCCGCTTCGAGGGAGCGGTCGGGAGACCAATAGGCCACGACTTCTTCGAAGCGCTCGCTGTCGAAAAAACGCAAGAAATGAACCGGCGGAGAATCGGGATCCACCGTAATCGCAGCTTGCGACGGAGAGGTCAGACCCATCTCCGGGGTGATGCGTTTCATCATTTCGTCGACGACGGTCTGCGCTTCGGGCGAGAGGGATTCAAAGATCGTCAGGTCGGCGCCGGCTGCCATCGAATCCAACGCACGTGCGGAGATCTCGGCGCCGACTTCCGAGGGCGGAAGGCCTTCTACGGCGGGTTCGATCCACCACAGCGAAGCACCGGGATCGAATGCGAGCAAGAGATCCCGCGCGA
>JALUUK010000326.1 GCA_027021395.1 Acidobacteriota bacterium | reverse complement strand
GAGCGCACTTCGAACTTTGCGACACCATCTGAACGAGTCGATTCTCATGCTCGACAGGGCCGGGGTCCCTTCGCCCGACGTCGATGCGCGTATTCTCATCTCCGACGCTCTAGGATGTACGCCTGCGGAACTCGGTCTACGGGCGAATTCCGAGGTGTCCGAGGAAACGGCATCGCTCGTCGCGCGCCGAATCGCCGCCCGTGCACGGCGAGAGCCTTTGCAGCATATTCTCGGTCGTTGGCCCTTTCTGGAACTCGACCTTCGGTCGGATCATCGTGCATTGATTCCCCGGCCGGAAAGCGAAGATGTGGTCCTCGCCGCGCGAGACTTGCTCGATTCGCACGCGCAGACGCGCATGATCGATGTGGGGACCGGCGGCGGCGCGCTGGCGTTGGCCTTCGCCGCCTCGCATCCGAAGTGTGAGATCTTGGCCTTAGATATCGATGGCGAGGCTTTGGCGCTCGCGCAAGAAAATCGCCGTGAACACGGGCTCGAAGAACGAGTTCAACTCGTCCGGAGCGATTTGCTCACAGCGGTTTCGGCGGCGGAGGCCTTCGATCTCATCATCGCCAACTTGCCATACGTGTCCTTGGAGGAATACGGAGTTCTAGAGCCGGAGGTGCGGGATTTCGAGCCCCGGCAGGCTCTGGTGGCCGCACGGGGCGGCTTGGAAGTGATCTTTCGTCTGCTCGAGCAAGCCCCGGCGTGTCTTCGTCCGGGGGGGCATCTCCTGCTGGAGATGTCGCCGGCGCAGGTCGACACGGTGCTTCAGCGCGCGAACCTCCCGCCGTGGGAGAATGCGCGCGTGATCGTGGACAGGTTCGGTCGCCGCCGAGCCGTTCATTCGCAAAGGAAGCCGTGATCTTTTCGCGGAAGTCGATCGGTGGATTTACCGTGCTCGCCGCATTCGCGGTGTCGTCATACGGCTGTCCATCGACTTCGACGGGAAGGACGGAGTGCGGCCAAGCATTCCGCGTCATGCTTGCCGACGGAAGCGAAGCCGAGGGCGAGTGGCTGCGTTGCGATATCGAGTCGGGTCGTCATCCGGCCTTGATCTTGTGGTTCGACGAAAGCCGTGCCGCCACGGGCCCGGTCGAGAGGGACCCATGGCTCCGAGACCTCGCTGCTTGGAGCAAAGAAGGGCGTTCGCTGATCTTCGTCGAGGGGCGATCCGTGGATCCGACGGCCATCGACGAGGATGCCCGAGCCCTCTGGGCGGCGATGATCGAAGATCCGCGGGTCGATCCGGGACGCAGTCGTCTTCTCATCACCTTCATCGATGGTGCGCTTCCCGATCTTCCCTACGTTCTTGCTCGGCCGGACGATTTGCGAAACCTTCGGGAAGTCCGCTGGGAATGACTCGGAGTGTTTCCTTGGTGCGCGGGCTCCTAGGCGATTTCATCTCGGAGCAGCGGGTGCGAGAGGCAGTGGGGACCGCCACGCGCGCGAGAGAGTTCGTGGCTCGGAATGACGATGCAGGTCTTGGTGTTTCGGTCGAGGTCGATTTCCTCGTGGCCGAGCAATAGGTCGTCCGCTTGTACGATGGCGAAACCATTCTTGGCGAGCATGTCGAGGGTTTCGACATTGCGATCGTAGAGGAGAATCGTGCCTGGATCGACGGCAAGGGCATTGGCGCCGTCCGTCCACTGCTCACGTTGCTGTTGCATGGGGTCTTCGCCGCCGCAGGGAATGGGTCGATAGTCGAGTCCGTGACCGGCAAGGGCGGCGAGCAATCCCTCCGGCCGAGCCCTAGGGCTGAATTCCCGTTCGTGCAGATCGACCTCGAAGACCTTGGTCGCTTCCCTGCCGTCGGGGTCGATGACCGGCGGATAGGTCAGCACGGCGTCGCGATCGATGACGCTGATGAGGGTATCGAGGTGCATGTAAGCGCGCCGTGTCGGCAAGACGGCGATGAGCATGTAACGCGGAGCGCCTTCTCGGCGATGTAGGGCTCGGGCGAGTTGGCGGATACCGGTGCGGTTCGTTCTTTGCGAATAGCCGACGGCGATCACCTCCTTCGAAAAGATCATGACGTCGCCTCCCTCGAAATGGGGTCGATGCAAGCCGAGCACGAGAGGACGAGAGGCATCCGAGACGTGGGGATCGATCCACGGCTCCACTCCTAGCGCGGGGGAATATCGGAAGATCGCCTGAGAAAGCAGAGCTTCGCGCCAGCGCGCTCCCGAGGCCATCGAACAGACGATCAGCCCCCCGCCGAGAACGACCTGCGGATCGCGCTGAAAGCACCAGTTCGCAATCGGCGGAAGGGCGAAAAGGTCGTCGGCCTCCATCTCGCGGCTCGCTTTGCCGAGGCGGACTCCGGCGACGAGCATTTCGGCGAGGTCTTCCGGCGTGGCCGATTCGAGTTGTTCGCGCGATTCTGCGGGAAGGTCCTCGAGCAAGGCGCGCAAGATCCACTCGCGGCCCTCGTCGACCGCCAAGGCTTCGGCGAGCAGGGATTGCGCTTCGAGCACTTCCACGCCGAGTGAGTGAAGCACACGTCGAAATCGCCGATGCTCTTGCCGGGCGCCCTCGCCGAAGAGGATGTCGTCGAAGAGCAGTTCTTCCATCATGGCGGGAACCATGTGGTCGATTTCGCGGCCCGGTTCATGAACGAGCACTCGGCGCAAGCGCCCGATTTCCGATG
>JALUUK010000325.1 GCA_027021395.1 Acidobacteriota bacterium | reverse complement strand
CGCCGTGGCGGTTTTGAATCTCATGAACCGCGACCGGCGGTTCGAGCAGCCAATGGCGCAGCAAACGCGCGCCCATCGGCGTTCGCGTCCGATCGAGTGCTTCGAGCAAGGTGTTCTGCTTCGTTCCGTCGCGAAGGTTGGCGACGAGTTCGAGGTTGCGCCGCGTTTGTCGGTCGAGCACGAGGGCACGGCCCGGATCCTCGACGCGCAGGCGATCGAGATGGCGTGCCTGCACCTGCTGCGTTCGTGCGAGGTGGGCGAGCACCGCCGCGGTCGCCGGCAGAGCGGGGTGATCGTCGGGACAACCGAAGCCCGCGAGCGAGTTGACGCGGAGCGCGGTCTTTACGCTCTGCTCGGCTGTTCCGGGACGGAAGAGTTCGGCATCCACGTAAGTAAAGCAGATCGGCGGCAGGTCGCTCGCTGCGGAAACGACATCTTCGAGCGTTTCGTTGTCGCGGGTGAGCAGCACTTCACGCACCCGGTGGCGTGCGAGCAGGTCGAGCAAGTCCGCCGTCGTTTCGGCTTGCGCGAGAACGAGCCCGCCCGTGGAAAGGTCGCAGCAAGCGATGCCGAAGGGGCCGCCCGGCCGGCCATCGACTCCGGCAATGAAGTTGCCCTCTCCCGGCTCGAGGCGGTCGAGGTCCGTGACGGTGCCCGGAGAGACCACGCGCACGACTTCGCGCTTGACCATTCCCTTGGCCTTCTTGGGGTCTTCCGTCTGCTCGCAGATCGCGACGCGGAACCCCTTGTCGATCAGTCGCGCAAGGTACTGGCTCATCGCATGGTGCGGGACGCCGCACATCGGGGCCTCGGTCGCCGTGCCTTTCCCCCGCATGGTCAGGGAGACCTGCATCACGGGGGCCGCTTGCCGCGCATCGTCGAAGAAGAGTTCATAGAAATCGCCCATGCGAAAAAAGAGCAGGGCATCCGGGTTCCGGCGTTTTGCGTCTTGCCATTGCCGGAACATCGGAGTCAGCCGCCCCTTGACGAGTCGTTCGGGCGTGGCTTGGGATTCTCCGGTATGAGAGGATTCTTTTCTCGGCTGATGAGTCATGACCGGCAAACGCTATCATAGCCTCGCAGACGCCGACAGCCGGGCTTTTCGGCGAGGTTGCGGCTACCATCGGCGACGATGAGCAGAGGACGCAGGTGATGAACGGCGACTCATTCGATACGAGTTCTTCTAGCGCTCCGCCGCCGCAGCCGCCCGAAGTGGAAAAGGGGCTGCAGCCCGGAACCTTGGACGACACCGACCGGCTGATGCTGGTCTTCTCCTACCTCGGGCCGCTTTCGCTGATCCCCCTGTTCGGGAACCGGGATCCATGGGTGCGTTGGCACGCTCGGCAAGGGCTCGCTCTGTTCATCGTGGGCTTGGGCGTTCTGGCGATCATCGCTCCCTTCGACTGGCTGTTTTCGATGATTCCGTTGTTCGGGCGCATCTTCTGGGCTTGCGAAATTCTCGTCGGGCTCGCTTTTCTGGCGGTCATCGCCCTTTGCATCGAGCGCGCACTATCCGGCGGGCGCTTCCGCCTTCCATGGCTAGCCGATCTCGCGGACCAAGATTGAGCCGACTTCCGCTTTCGGTGGAAGGTTGCAAGGCGAATCCGGGGTAGTATGAGCGGGTCATGGTCCGAGCTTCCATGGATCCCCCATCCGACTCACTCAAATCGCCCGCCGGTCGGCCGGTGAGTTCCGCTGCACTTTCCGCGGCGTGCGATGTCGACGCTCGTGCGCAGATGAGGGCCGATCTGCACTGGAGCGCGGCGGGGCATGCGGGAAAGATCTCGATCGTTCCCGGGGCGGGGGTCTGCTTGATCAGCGATCGGCGGGACGGACGCCATCTCGCCGCCCTGCTCGCCGATGCTCTCGATCGGGCGGCTCGTGCTCCCGGCGATCCGGTGATGCTTTCCCGCGGCCGTGTCGAAGTTCTGGTTTCGGTCCCGCCGAAGTGGCCGCGGACGCGGTCTTGGCTTGCGGCGCATTGCGGGGCCGCCGACGCGCCGAAAGACGATGCGTTGTCACCGGAAGATGCGGAGTGGCTGAGGACCTATCCGACCCGTCGCCGCGCGAGCGGTGCGCGTCGTCGTCGCCTCGAACTCTCTTTGGCCCAGATCGACGACAGGGTCCGCACGCGCCGACGGCGGGCAAAGCTCTCCGTGGCGGCCGTGGCTTCGGGTTTGGTGCTGGCCGCAGCAGGGGCGATTCTCCCTCACGGGCTGGTCTTTCTGATCGGAGCGTGCCTTTTCTCGTCGGCCGCGGCGGCGTTTTCGGTTTTCCGCCTGAGCGCTCGACGCCATGTCGGTCATCGTGAACGACTCGAGCGCTGGATCGCGGAATCCTCGCGGGACGGAGTCGAGGTCGAAGAGACCGCTCAGCGCCTTTCCCGCTTGCGCGGCGATGCCGACCCTTGGACGTCGTCTTCGCGACTCAAGCGAGAGGCCATGCTCGAGGAGGGCTGGCCGTCGGACGTCGTCCGCATGTTCGAGACGGAAGGTGCGGGAGCGATGAAACGGCGCATCGATCGCTTCGCCCGCCGCATCGAAACCCTGATTCCCGAACCCTGGCCCGTGCTCGTTTGGGAGCCATGGCGGGGGCCGGATGCCTCAGTGCGTGCGGAATTACTGCACTATCTGAGCCAAGAGATTCA
>JALUUK010000324.1 GCA_027021395.1 Acidobacteriota bacterium | reverse complement strand
ACCCGCCATCCATCAGCCAAAACTGAGCAACTATACAGGCCCCGCGAAGAGGACATAAGACTGCCGGAGACAAAACCATCGCAACTCAAACACCATCAGCTCCTTCGCACCAGATTCTGTCATAGCGATTCCCTTACGCCCTAGGCCGAACTCGTACAAGTTGGTCCTTGTCTGAATTATGTACTTGTCCGAGGTATGCGGACACGTGTGTCGGTGCCGCGGTCGAGCTGTAGTAACTAGCCGCGGCCGAAACACAGCTACTCTCCGCCAAGGTGCATCTGGCTTATCCAGAACTCACAGCGTCTTTTGGCTCTGACTTGGCAATGTGCTCATTCTCTTTCTTGAGCAACAGGAACGGCCCTATTGCTAGCACGTCCATCTGAGTGCGCAGGAAGCAGTCCAAAGCCTCCTTCGGTGTGTTCACGATCGGCTCGTTCTCGTTGAAAGACGTGTTCAACAGCACAGGCACCCCTGTCAGGTCCTCGAACCGCTTGATCAGCTTCCAGTACAGCGGGTTCACATCTTTCTCCACCGTTTGCAGCCGCCCTGTGCCATCCGCGTGGGTGATCGCCGGGGTCAGTTCCCGCTTGTCGGGCTTGATCTTATAGGCCACGACCATGAACGGAGACGGGTAGTCGATCTCGAAGTATTCTCCCATTCGCTCCGCCAGAATCGAAGGGCAGAAGGGCCGGAACGGCTCCCGGTACTTGATGCGCCGGTTCAAAATGTCTTTCATGTCCTTTCGCCGAGGATCGGCCAGGATGCTCCGGTTGCCAAGCGCCCGTGGACCGAACTCCATGCGCCCCTGAAACCACCCTACAATCTTGCCCGCGGCGATCTCCGACGCGGTTTGATCGATCAACTCGGCTTCTCCGAGTTTTCGGTATGCGGCGCCTTTCTCGTCGAGCACCCGGCGTATCTCGGTCTCGCTGTACTCTGGTCCCCAGTAAGCGTGCCGCATCACGAACGAGCGTGGCTTTCCAAGCACTTGGTGCCACACGTACAACGCTGCACCGAGCGACGTCCCGGCATCGCTAGCCGCGGGCTGGATCCAAAGGTCCTGGAAATCTGTCTGCTCGAACAGCTTTCCGTTGGCCACACAATTGAGGGCTACTCCTCCTGCCAGGCAGAGTCTCTTCAATCCTGTCTGTCTTTGCACATACCGCAGCAGCGCAAAGTAGTTCTCCTCGAGTACGGCCTGCACCGAAGCTGCCAAATCGGCGTGCTCCTGTCTTACCTCAGTGCGAGGCCGCCGGGGCTCCCCGAATGTTTCCAACATCTTGGCGGAGTACACGTTGCCGAGGACCGGCTCGCAGTCTTCCCACGTCATGTCAACCCCGGCGCTGTGGTGGACGAAATAGTCGAGATTCAGGCGCACCTGGTCGCCATCGGTACGGACCACCCGCCGAACCTCCGGCAGGAACCGTGGCTCCCCGTAAGCCGCCAGCCCCATCATCTTGTATTCGTCGCCGTACTTCGGAAAGCCAAGGAACTGCGTGAACGCCGTGTAGAAGATTCCCAGCGAGTGCGGGAAATGAACGGCTCCTCTCACCTCGATGTGATTCCCTCTCCCGACCCCCCACATCACGCTGGAGAAGTCGCCGAAGCCGTCAACGGATACCACCGCTGCTTCTTCGAACGGCGAACAGAAGAACGCGCTGGCCAGGTGCGCCCGGTGGTGTTCGACAAAGTGCACCTTGGCGCTTCCGTTCACCCCCAGCTCCGCACCTACCTTCGACACCCGGAGCAGGTTCCTTCCCCTCGCCGCCGCCTTCCGCCAGTATCCAGGTCGAGCCACAAGCCGCGCCAGTTTCCGCCACACCTGCGCCCCGGGATCCCGGGAAATGACCACGTGTTCCGGCGCCTCGCCGGCAAGGCAAGCGGCGGCCGCTAACCTCGGGAAACCCGCCCAGTGCTTGACCCGGTTGAACCGTTCCTCCTCCACCGCACCGCGGAGTTCCCCTTCACAAAGCAGCGCCGCCGAAGCGTCGCCGTGAAACGCGTTAAGCCCGAGAACGTTCATCCTGTTCTCCGAAGACATGTGGCCGCTGTTTGGTTCGCTCGTACACCATCGCGTCAACCAGGAACCGAAACCAGCAAGCTTGAAGAAAATGAAAGACGAGTCCCTCGACACCGTCTAGGAAGCCGAGCCGCAAAAAATAGCGGTATAACCAATAAAGAAAAGCGCGTACGAAGAGAGGCGAGCGCAGATAGAACCTCTCTCGCAACCACCTCCGTTGCTCAATAGGGCTTCCGAAAACATCGGGCCGAACCCGGGCGCCATGTAGCTCCGACCTCAACACCTCTTCGGCCTCCATCTGCGCCCATCGCGTGTGGCGCAGCGTCCAAGAGGAAAGGTTGGAGCTGACCACGTCAATGTAATCGTGTGACAACCGCTCTACTGCTCCGTCCACTACGAAATGCTGGTCATACAGCCGGTCTTCACAACGGCCCTTGTCCCTTCGGAACAGTCGGAGATGAAAGCTCGGATAATGGCCTCCGTGGCGAATCCAACGCCCCATGAACACCGTGCGTCTTCGCAGCAGAAATCCATCGATCCCCTCTGGAGGCCGCTGCAGCACGGTATTGATCTCCCGTACCAGCTCCGGTGTCAACCGCTCGTCCGCGTCAAGATGCAGCACCCATTCACTG
>JALUUK010000323.1 GCA_027021395.1 Acidobacteriota bacterium | reverse complement strand
GTGTAAACCCGTCCGGCCGTCCAATCCCACTGTCGATGAAACTTGAAACCGAAGTAGTTGACTACCAAGACCAGCGCCGCGACGACCACGATCGAAGCGATGCGATGCCCCGCCGCTCCCCACCGATGTCGCAGCTTCTTCACTTGCCCCTCGTGCTCTCGACGAGCCGCGCGGCGATGAAGAGCGCGAGAAAGGTTCCGCTGATCGGATAGACGAGTCTGCGGGAGGAGACCAATCCCGCGGGAAAGTCCGACAGCAGGGAATACAAACTGAGATAATTCCAGATGTCGTGCATGATGTCGGTGCGGGCATCGAAGGAGAGAATCAACGGCGTCAAGAAGATCGCGACGATCAGAACGAAGCCCGCCATGAAAGCGACGATCTGAGTCCGCGCGAGAGCGGATGCGCACAGCGCGATCGCCATCAGGTAGGCGCCGACCAGCATCAAACCGAGCCACCCGGCCGCGGCGGCCCACCAGTCGACTTCTCCTATCCAGTCGAGCACGACGATGAAGGCGATCAACGGGCTCCATAGGAAGGCAAAGAACGACAGCGCGGCGATGAACTTGCCCGCGACGACCTGGTTTTCCGTGACCGGAGCGGTGAGCAGACTTTCGATGGTTCCGGTTTGCCGCTCTTCGGCGATCATGCGCATGGCGATGACGGGAATGCTTGCCAGCAAGACCGGCCAGAAAAGAATACCGCCGAAGAGCGAGCCGACGATCGTCATCGAAGAGACGCCGGCGGCATTCGATGCCGCCACGGTGAAGGAGAACTGTATGCCGCCGAAGGCCGTGACGGCGGTCAGGAGGATCCAGGCCATCGGCTGCAAGAAGATCGACCGCAGTTCCCGGACGGCGATTTGCTCGATGGTGCGCAGCGCCGTCATCGATCGACCGCTCCCGCCGAAGCGTCCGTCAGCTTCCGGAAAACCTCTTCGAGCGTAAGATGCCGGCGCGTCAGTTCACGCAGGGGGATGCCGCGCTCGGATGCACGCTCGAAAAGAACGAGACGCGGGTCGGTGTCGGAGCGCAAAGTCCACCGCGTCCATTGCTCATCGAGATCTCGTTTCTCGACGACTTCCGCAAGGCCTTGGATCATCTGCGGGAGGGCGGAGCAGTGCTTGCGTGCGACTTCGATCGTCGTCGTGGCGTGGGTGGATGACATGCTCTTGAGCGCATCGATCGAATCTTCCGCGACGAGGCGGCCGTGATGGAAGATCACGACACGATCGCTGATCTCTTCGACTTCGGAGAGCACGTGGGAGGAGAAGAGAACGGTGTGCTCATCGGCTAGGCCGCGAATCACTTTGCGGATCTCGACCACTTGATTGGGGTCGAGACCCGAAGTCGGCTCGTCGAGAACGAGCACCGAGGGAGAGGCGACCAAGGCGTCGGCTAGGCCGACGCGCTGACGGAAGCCTCGAGACAGCGAGCCGATCACCGCCTTTGCCGAATCTTGAAGGCCGCATTGTTCGAGGACTTCCGGTATGCGACGCGGAAGATCGCGGGAGGGAACACGCTTGATGCCGGCGCGGTAGCGAAGATATTCGCCCACCCTCATTTCCGCATAGAGCGGCACGCCCTCCGGTAGGTAGCCGATGCGTGCACGCGCCTCGAGCGAGGCCTCGCCGACGTCGTGGCCGCAGACCCGAACTTCTCCGTCGGTTGCGTCGACATAGCCGCAGATGATGCGCATCGTCGTCGTTTTGCCCGCACCGTTCGGCCCGAGCATTCCGAGAATCTCGCCGGGGCGCACCGAAAAGGAAACACGGTCCACGGCCACCGTTCCGGCGAAGACCTTGGTCAAGGAGCAGACCTCGATCACGACCCGCTCTCCGGTTGCGAGGTCGCCGCGTCGCGCGTCAGCGCGTCGGCATCGTGCGGAGCGTTGTAGAGCAGGGGTGGAATTTCGTCCTTGACGGAGGTGCCGAAGAATTTGTAGTGATCGTATTCGATGACTTGCTTGGAAACCGTCACGCGGTCGTCTTCGCCGTGGCCGACTTGACGGAACCTCCTGACTTCGACACGCGTCGGATAGGAAAAACCTTCATGCTCGTAGTCGAATTGAACTTCGATCTCTAGGCCGATCGGCGGTGGCGCGAGACCGATGCCGAGAAAACGAAATGCGGTGAGGTACCTTTCGAATTCGGCGCGAATGCGTTCTTCCTGCAGGCTCGGCCAAGCGATCACACGCACGAGATTGCCCGTGCGGTACTCGACGTCGATTCGTCCGCTCCACTCGCCGATGCGCCGTCCTTCGAAGACGGGCGAGGATGACGTCCACTCGACCGGAATGGCCAGCTTCCAAGGCGTCGTATGCCACTGCCCGACACGAAATCGCAGAGTCGAGCGGATCGCCGGATCGAAGATCTGGCTCCAGAAGAAAGGCTCGGGAATGACGCCGTCGACGTTGCGCTCCTTCGTGCTCTTCGAGCCGGGGCGAAGGCGCACGGCACGATAGCCGAGCGGGTCGTCGGGATCTCTTTCCAAGAGGTAGTCGTATTCGGTGACTTTTTCGGAGGCTGCGACATTGTTGGAGTAGCGCGCTTGCCGCCGCCGTTCGAGGCACGTGAAGCCGAGAGCGCGGCGGGAGTAACCGGCGGCCTTGGCTTCGAGCACCGCGGACAACTCGCTTGGGAGATCGGACCACGCCGG
>JALUUK010000322.1 GCA_027021395.1 Acidobacteriota bacterium | reverse complement strand
ACCAGTTTCCATTGTCGAGAAGCTCGGACCAGCCGAGGCTGGTAGGACCATCTTCCCATGCCACCCAGGTCGTGGAATCGAGTGATCCGAGTCGCACGTCAATGTCGCCGTTTGCCTCAAAGCCGGCAAAATTCGTCGTGGCCAAGATCGACGGCACCCAGCCGTTGCTGCGCCTTGCCGTCACGACGTCGACAAAATTTCCGGCGGCGTCTTTTTGATACGCAACACGGTCTTCATTCGTACCCGCCACGGACGGACGTGCGCCCAGATCGACCGGTTCGGGCTCACTCCAGGTGCCACCCGGCGCTCGCGTCAGCATCATCACTTCACTTCCATTCCAGTAAGTCAGCCGCGCCGTTCCATCAGGTGCATAGGCGATCTCCGGATCGAGGTCGTCTATCGCGTTGGATGTCAAAACGGTGGGAGTCGCCCAGCGATCTCCCATCCATCGCGAGACGACGATCTCGTAGTCATCACCGTCGTGACGTGCCCAGGTTACCTCCGGCACATCACCAAACGGATCCAAACCAAGAGAGGGGTAGCCGTCGGGGTTCGGCCCCTCTCCCCCACCGGGATTGAGGACCCACACGGGTGGTATGTGAAGGCGCACGATCGGCCAGGGCTCGAGACCGCCACCCCCGCTCGAGAGGAGTTCGAGAATGGCGACGGATCGAACCTTCCCACTCTCGTCCCGATCGACGGAAACTTCCGCGATGCTGAAGACCGAGACCAGAACGAACGAGCATAGCAAACAAGAGAACCGAATCAGTTTGCCGGTCATGACATACCTCCCAACCGATCGTCTAGATGCCGCGGCCATGAGTGCCGACCTTCGGAACCTGACCTCCCGATTCCGCGCGCCTTTCGGAGCCAGCGCGCGTGTTCCGCGTTCGTTCCACGCCTTTTCGCGATATCGGCAAGAGCCAGGTAGGCCTCCTCGCAGTGCACGATAAGACCGAGCGGTTCGGCTTCCTGCAGAATCTGTCGAATCAAGTCTTTCGCCTCGTCCCACGAAGACCGTGCCATCAGAACCGATGCGAGTCGGCCTCGGACGTAAAGTCGAGCTTCAACATCATCGGTCTGCTCGACGAGGGCTACGGCGTCGCGGGCATGCCGTAGCGCCGCCTCCGTTTCTCTACGTGCGATGAGAACATCCGCTGCGACGGCAAGCGACATCGCCGACCGATGATAGGTTCCTATCTGCTTGTATATTCTTCCGGCTGCTCGGAGATCGGCAAGCGATCGTTCATCCCCGCCGTCGAGGCGGCTGCGAATCAGACCGCGATAGTGAAGCAACCACGCCTGAAAATCGGCCTCGGCTGGGCGATCCTCTTCGAGGGCCGTGTCGATGAGCGTAAGATAAAGATACGCCCTTCCACGGCAGCCAACTCAAGCAAGCAGTTGGGCCGCCTTCGCGATCGCCCGCAAACGGGTCGGAGCCTCGTTCTCAAGCACATCGAGCGCCTCCTGGCTACGCCGCAGCGCAAGGCCCAACATTCCGCAGGTCTCGAAGGCATGAGCGCTAGAGGTCAGCAACAGACAGCGAAAGTCTCGGTCTTCTTCCGGACTCGCGCGGTAGGCCGCATCGAACGACCAGCCGGCGTCGAGCGGCTTGCCGTGGCGATAGAGCAACTTCCCTTCTTCGAACAATGCTTCGGGGCTTTTGTCGAGATCGATCATATCCGTCGGGGCAACCGACTCTGCTTCCAGGAAAAGCGCACCAGGATCGATTCCGTAAAGCCTCCCAAGGATCACGAGATCTTCGAGATGGATCGGCGCTTCACCCCGCTCGATTTCCGACAGACGCGCCCGCGAAACCCGTGCCCCGCGTTCCACCGAAGAGGCCTCGATATCCACCAGCGTCAGGCCTCTTCCCTCTCGCAACCGCCGCAGAACCTCCCCGATGGCTCCCCTGATCCCCGGCTCCATGACACCTCCTCCCTACTCACCAAGTAACTAAGTCCTAAGCCCATAGGACACTGGCAAATAGTGCACTGCAGTATGGAGTCTACGCTCCGTGGACAGGCAAGTCAATAGCCGTACTAAGCCGGAAAAGAAGCCGATGGCGACGTGCAGCGCTCCCTCTAGAGCCTCTAGAGCCTCCCGACTGAAAAACCTCCGATAACTCGTTGTCTCCAAACGAATTCCGGAATGCCAGACGAGTTTCGTCCACGTTCCCGGATCCGGGATTTCGGAATGGCTTGATCCTGTGCTGCGGTGATCCTTAGATGAGAAATCTAAGCCAACCAGGCTCCGCTCCTCGCCTTCATTGCGAAGCCGTTTTGGAGCACGAGCCGCTGATTGCGAGCCCCTTGCGGCTCGATTGAGGGTGAGATCATGTCTTGGTGAAAGTGATTGTGGTCGGCTTCACGCTGACGGTCATGCTGGCGGTAGGTGGAACCACCGAGGCGCAGGCGTGCGTGACCTGTTCGCCGCAAGGATGGTGTGCGGCCGCGGATGGAAACGGCGCGGAGAAATGCAGATCGATTCGGATCGGCAAGCTTCGCTATTGCAGACTCAAGGGGCACTGCAAGATCAGCGTGCGGCCGGGTGGCGGAACACTCGATCCGAAAGAAGATGATGACGACGATTCAGAGATCGTCGGTGTGTTGCCGCCTCGGAGGATCGAGCGCTTTCGTCAGGGGTTGTTCGATGAGA
>JALUUK010000321.1 GCA_027021395.1 Acidobacteriota bacterium | reverse complement strand
TGATCTCGACGAGGCCGATCCCCTGCTGGTCGATCTCGTTTGGCATCTCGCGAGGCGCAGCCACCGCTTCGCGCTGAAAGTCCTGCTGACCTCATCTTCGCCCGAAGCATCCGAGTCGTTGACCCGTTTCGTCACCGGTGCGCAGGCGGAGCGCTTGTTGATGGTGCGGCCGGTTCGCGCGCTCGATGCGGATGCCACGAGGGCGCTTGCCGAGGAAGCACTCGGTGTTGCAAGAGCAGCCATCCTGTCCGAGAGCCTCTTCGAGTTGACGGGTGGGCATCCGCTCTTTCTGACGGAGACCCTTCGCGGGCTGTTGCGAACGGGTGCGGGTATCGATGATCTCGCCTTGCTTCCCACTTCGATCCAGCACCTCTTCGATGCGCGTTTTCGTGCGCTCACCTCGGCGGCCCGCGAACTCGTGGAGGCGCTCGCGGTGGCTGGAGGCGTCGCGCTACGCACGGATCTGCAGGCTCTGATCGGAGATCGTTTCGCGCCCGCTCTGAGCGAGAATCTGGAAGAGGGGTTGGTCGAAGAGACCCCGACCTCGCGTATCGCGCTGGTGCACAAACCGCTCGCGGGTTGGGTGATGGGATCCATCGACGATCCGCTGCGCCGCGGGTGGAGACGTCGCTGGATCGAAACTCTGCGCGGTATCGATGCTTCTCCGGAACGTTTGGCGCCGTTCTTGGCCGATGCGCTCGAAGGTCGCGACGAAGTGGACTTGCTGCTGCGGGCAGCCGACGATGCCAACGAGAGCGGTCAGTTTCACGTTGCGGCCCGCTATTTTCGAATCGCGCTCGAACATCTCGACCCCGGCGATACCGAGCGCCTAGAGCTTTATCCGAAACTGCATCGCGCGCACCATGCGGGCCAGGACCGGCAGCGCATCGAATCGGTCTGTTTGGAATGGGCGGAACTCGCGCGCGAACTCGGGGCACCCGTGGCGCAGGCGCGTGCGCTCGGACAACTCGCGGCAGCCTATCGGGAAATGGCGCGCTGGGACGATGCGCAACGTGCCGCCGAGCGCGCGGTCGCCATGGCCGAGCAGTCGAAGAGCCCCGAAGCGGAGGCTTCCGCCGAGCGCATTCTCGGCAGCGTGCTCTGGGCTTCTTGGCGACATCACCGCGCCCTTGCCCATCTGGAACGCGCCGTCGCCAAACAACGCGAACTCGGCGACTCGCGAATGCTGGCGATCTGTCTACACGATGTCTCGTTGCCGAGGGTCCTCATGGGGAGGTTGGCGCAGGGGCTCGAGGCGACGGCCGAAGCGGCGAGGCTTGCCGAAGAGAGCGGCGACGTCTATTGGGCTCACGCGGTGCACAACAATGAAGCGTTGATCTACGGATATATCGGAGAGAACGAACGAGCGATCGAGACATTGCAGCTGGCCATCGACGGAATGCGCGCCGTCGAACTCGATGGGCCGCTGGTCTTGCCCTTGGAAAGCCTGGCCATCATGCTCGAGCGCACCGGTCGTCACTCGCAGGCCATGCAGGTGGCTTCCGAACTCGTGGAACTGGCCACTCGCCGACATCTCCACGCTTATCGCATTGCAGGTCTGATGCATCTCGGACGCGCTGCGATCGGGCTCGATGATCACGGTGCAGCACGAGATCACCATCGCATGGCTTACGAACTAGCCGTCGCCTTCGAGGAAAAACCTCAGCAGCTTTTTGCGCTCTTGGCCCTCGCGGGGGACCTGCGTCGAGAAGGGCGTCTCGAGGCTGCGCGCGAGCGTGCTCTGGAGTCATTTCAGGCCGCACGCGAGCGAGGAAACTTGCGGATCCTCGGGCAGGCCGCGCTCGAACTTGCGCGTATCGAGCGCTCCGACGCCGCTCTTGCGGCCGCCGAGCGCTACCTCGACGAAGCCGAGCAGGCGCTCGGCGTCAATCGCGAAGAGGTCTATGCCGATCGGGCGGATCTCGCTCTCGAGCGCGCCCGAGTCGCCCGTGCCGGGAACAATGCAGAGAGAGTGCAGGCCTGCATCTCTTCCGGTCTAGGGCACGCACGACGATCCGGGGCCATCGAGACGGAGATCCGCCTTCTCGAACTTCGCGCGCAGCACTGCGACCAAGCCGGCGAGACCGAGGCCGCCACGCAAGCGCTCTGGGAAGCGGAAGCAGCCATTCGCGAACTGGCACAGCGGCAGCCGGGCGAGTCGGAGCGCGAGCGAGTGCTCGCTAGGCCCGACCTCGCCGCTCTGCTCCTAGCTTCGGCGCGCCGCGGCTCATCGAAAAACGTGGGCGATGCCATCTCTACCGACGCTCTAGCCAACCTCTACGAAGTGAGTCGGACGATCGCCGAACAGGGCGAAGTCGAGCCCTTGATGGAGAAGATCGTGGCCATCGCCGTTGGGCGAACCGGTGCGGAACGCGGCTTGCTGATGTTGCGGGATGCGAAGAGCGGGGAGCTGCGATCCGGGTGGTCCCGAGGTATCGACGAGCAATCCGCCCGCGATGCGGCCAACGTATCGAAAAGCGTGCTCGAGCAAGCGGGTCGTGGAGTCTCGGTGTTGATCTCCGATGCCGAGTCCGATCCGACGTTCTCGCAGTCGGCTTCGGTGACCCTCTTCGGGATTCGATCGATCATGTGCGTTCCTCTGCGTATCGGCGAAGAAGTGCTCGGCACACTTTATGTCGACAGTCGAGCCCAGCGAGGT
>JALUUK010000320.1 GCA_027021395.1 Acidobacteriota bacterium | reverse complement strand
CGGCGATGATCGCCAAAGCCACGATGACTCCGGCAAGACACCAAGGCCGCGACCAGACGCGGACTTGCCACAGCGTCCACACGAAACCCGCGATCCATATCGCAAGAAAACCCCACCACCAAACGGCCATCGAAGGGCGAATCTCGACGGGGGTCACGCTCGCTGCATCCACCCAGGCCGTCCCTCCGCTTCCGGCGTTCTGTGCGTAATAGACGACGGAACGCGCTTCGGGAGGGGTGGCGACGACCATCGAATACCGCTTCCAATCGCGATCACCTTGAACGAAGCAGATGATGTGCGGCCAGCCCCAAATCGGTTTGCCATCGGCGTCACGAAATACGAAGAGGATTCGGGCCATGTCGGAAGTCAGCTTTCCCTTCCGAACTCCCTCGAGCCGCAACCATCCGGTCACGCGATAGAACGCATGCCGCTCCGCATCCTCGATCTTCATGCGAAGTCCGGCCCGGCGTCCGTCCTTCACGTCCAAGCGAAAAGCTCCGCTGCCGTCGAGGCCGGCACCGGCCTCCCAGGACACCCCCGGACTCTTCCCAAAGAACGTCTTGGCGATCTCGGCGGAGTCGAAGTCGCCTCCGACGAGGAGATTGCCCCCCGTCTCCCTGTAGGGATCGAAAAACTCGAAAAACACCCCCATCAGCGCGAGAAAAATCACCGCCGGCAGCAGGCATTTGCGAATCACTTCCTTGTCGGTCGGTCGTCTAGCCGTCATTCCGGTGATTCTAGCCTCCCGCTGCTCTCGTGCTATTTTTCTCCTGATGATTCGTATCGGAGAGGTGTCCGCTTCCCATGTCCCGAGAGAACAACCTTCTCATCATTCACACCGGCGGTACGCTCGGAATGCGACCACGAGAGCCGGACCAGGCGCTCGCTCCCGATGAAGTCGGCCGGACGATCCTCGAATTCGTCCCCGAACTCGCGACCCTTGCTCAGATCGAAACTCGAGTCCTCTACAACCTCGATTCCACCGATATCCGCCCGGAACATTGGCTCCATATGGCCCGAGAGATCTCTTCGGGCATCACCTCCTACGACGGCGTCGTCATCACTCACGGAACCGATGCCATGGCCTACACGGCGTCGGCACTCTCCTTCCTCCTGCGCAACCTCCCCATTCCCGTGATTCTCACCGGCTCGCAGCGCCCTCTCGCCGACGTACGCTCCGACGGGCGGGCAAACTTGATCGGCGCCGTCGACTTGGCGTTGCGCGAAATCCGAGAGGTGGCCGTCTACTTCGACGGCAAGCTCTATCGCGGAAACCGCGCCACCAAGTACAGCACCTTCGCATTCGGTGCCTTTCGTTCGCCGAATTTCCCCCTTCTCGCGGAACTCGGCGCTTCCTATCAACGATTCGGAACTTCACTTGTCGATGACGGCCCGTTCCGCTGCGAAGGCCGTTTCGACTCTCGCGTCATGGCGGTCCACGGACTTCCCGGGCAGCATTCGGACTACTTCGAAGCCTTGCTCGAGGTCGATATCCGCGGCCTCCTGCTCGTGCTGCCGGGCGTGGGAAACCTTCCCGATCGAGACGGCGCCCTCAGCACCGCGCTCGAGAAACTCACCAGGAAAGGGACCGTCGTGGCCGTCGGGTCGCAATCTCCGCATGGCCGTGTGCGCCTCGAACGCTATGAAGCGGGACGTCGAGCCCGCGATGCCGGCGCCGTGGGCATCGGCGACATGACCATCGAAGCCGCCGCGGTCAAGCTCATGTACCTGCTCGGCACTCACGGCGATCCGGAGATCGTCCGTCGCAAGATGGCCGTTCCGCTCGCGGGTGAAATCTCGACATCGAAATGAATCCGCGATCAAGACCCGCGGATGGCCTCTTGGCGCAGCCAATGGTCCGCAAGGACCAGCAACGCCATGGCTTCGACGATCGGTACCGCCCGCGGAAGAACGCACGGATCGTGACGCCCGCGCGCCTCGAGCGTCACTTCTTCGCCGCTCTCGGTCACGGTCCGTTGCGCCGCGGCGATGGTCGCCGTCGGTTTGAAAGCGACACGCAATGAAATATCGGCACCGTTGCTGATCCCGCCCTGAATTCCCCCGGAATGGTTGGATTCCGTCGCGGGCGGGCCGCCGGGCGACTTCCCCGCAACGAAGGGGTCGTTGTGCGCTTGGCCGGTCATGCGCGTCCCACGAAAGCCGCTGCCGGACTCGAAGCCCTTGGCCGCGGGAATCGAGAGCATCGCCTTGGCCAGATCGGCCTCGAGCTTGTCGAAAACAGGCTCGCCGAGACCGACGGGAACTCCACGCGCAACGCATTCCACGACTCCGCCGAGAGAATCCCCCCGGCCCTTGGCCCAAGCGATTCGCTCGGCCATCTTCTCGGCAGCGGAAACATCCGGGCAGCGTGTCGCAGACGCTTCGATCGCATCACGTGAAACCGCAGCCGGATCGACGTCGATTTCCACGTCATAGACTTGGCGCACCCAAGCCAAGACCTCGATACCCGCCTTTTCAGCGAGCATTCGGCGAGCGACGGCCCCCGCGGCGACCCGCCCGATCGTTTCGCGCGCGCTCGCGCGACCTCCGCCTTGCCAGTTTCGAATCCCGTACTTCGCCTCGGTGGTGTAGTCGGCATGGGAAGGACGATAGATCCCTTTGAAGGGCTCGTAGGCCTCCGAGCGCGCATCCGTATTCCGTAC
>JALUUK010000319.1 GCA_027021395.1 Acidobacteriota bacterium | reverse complement strand
GCCGCGAAGTGCGCGGCGGGCATTGGGAATCATCGACACTCGGACAAGGATAAGGTCTCGCAGGCCGCGAAACGAACGAGCCCTCCGGGATCGCCGGAGGGCTCGGAGCGCGTGCGCCGCGGGGGAAGTGCGAATCTACGATTCAGCGCGAAGCGTAGGCTTCGGAACTTGGGAAATCCGTCACGTCGATGGTGGCTACACCGCGGGCTACGGTGGCGACCTGAAACGCGCGAGCCGTCGGGGCGACGTCGGTACGGGACTCATCGTACCAACTCAAGCCGACGAGGTGGCGCCGGCCTTGAAGATCGACGCGGAAGGCGAGGCGGGCGTCGGAGCCATCGGGACGCTTCCACACCTGGTTGCGGTAGACGAGAGCGACCTGCCGCCCGTCCACGCGAATGGCGATCAGGTCGCCCGAGCCGACGCTGACGACTTCGACCTCGCCTCCGGAAAAGAGCTGTCCGGCAATGACGACGGGGCCGTCGACATGGGCTCTGAGCGTCGAGGCTTCGGCGTCCTGCATCAAAAAGAGGGTTCCGGCGAGTGCTAGGGCCGGGACCAGGGAGCGGTTGAAGAATCGTTGGATCGTGCTGTTGCCGTTCTTTCTCATCTCGTCTTGCCTCCTCGCCGCCGAGAAATGCAACGGCGATGCCAGCGCTCGACTCGAACGAGTCCGGCGACCCTTCGCGCAAAACGAATGATTTCGGCAAAGCAGGCGGCGCGTCGGCCGATCGATGCGGGACATGGTGTCCGGACACCTTGTCCGTCCTCGAGTCCTCAGGTAGGACAACGAGCGCTCGTCAAGACGCCCGGTCGGAACGACGAGCGCTCGTCGGTGTTGCGGTCGCTGCCGCACGACCGGCAAGGCCGACGCAGCGTTCCGCCGTGCTACCCTGAAAGCCATGGTGATGCGCTCGAGAGCTCTTGCGATTTCGGTCGTCCTCTGCGGCCTACTGTGGTTTTCGCCCGCAGCGTTCGCTTCGGCCGAAAAAGGTGAGTCTCGGCCCAATCTGATCATCGTTCTCGTCGATACCCTGCGTGCCGATCATCTCGGCTACCACGGCTACGAAGTGCCGACCTCTCCAAGGATCGATGCGCTCGCCAAGCGGTCCGCCGTCTTCATGAATCACAAGAGTCACTCTTCCCGGACAGGGCCGTCCGTGGCGAGCGTTTTCACCGGCATGCATCCCCGTACGCACGGGGTGGTCAATCCGCTCACGCATTTCGACGCCAAAGGAACGCTCTCTTCATCGCAGGTGACGCTCGCCGAGATCCTCGAAGGCCACGGCTATCGAAACTTCGGCTTCGTCGGCAATCCCAACGTTTCGCCGCGCTTCGGCTTTTCTCAGGGTTTCGAGCGCTACGAGTTCTTGACTTCCGGAACGGCGTCTGCGATCACCCGGCGCGCCGACGAGACCATGAAGGCGATGAAGAGCGAGCGCGCCCCCTTCATGATCTACCTCCACTACATGGAGCCTCACAGCTCCTACGAGGCGCCCGCTCCGTATCACGAGTTCTTTGCTTCCCCGAAATACGACGGTCCCGTGACGGGGGCCCATCGTCAACTCGATCGAATCGTCGCCGGAAAGATGAGGCTGTCTCCCCCCGACTTGAAGCAGCTCGTAGCGCTATACGACCAGGAAATCCGTTATTTCGATGCGCACTTCGAAAACTTGCTCGCCGCGGTCGAGCGCCATGGTTTCGACCGCCGGACCATCATCGTTTTCATCTCGGATCACGGAGAAGAGTTTCTCGATCACGGATCCGTACTGCACGGCTACACGCTCTACGAAGAGCAATTGCACGTTCCCTTCTTCATCTACGACCCGCGCCGCAAAGATTCCGTGCGTATCGATGCCGAAACACGCCACGTCGATTTTCTGCCCACCATCTTGGACCTTCTCGACATCGAGACGAAACGACCGGTGCAAGGCGTCAGCCTCGTGCCTTGGATCAACGGCAAGACAAAAGCGAGCGCATCCGGTCCGGTCTTCGCCCAGGTCACTTTGCGTGCGGTCAAGACGGTCGACGTCGTATCGTTTTCCACCGACGGCTGGAAGCTCATCGTCAACAAGGTGCCCAAGCCATCCTACGAACTTTTTCGTCTCGCCGACGACCCCGGCGAGCGAAAGAATCTCCACAAGGCCCAGCCTGCCGCAGGACGGCGCATCGGAAAGCAATGGTTGAGCTTCTTGGAGTCGATACCACTCGCCGAGATCGAGTCCGTGGAGTTGAGCGAAGAAGAAATCGAACGCCTGCGGAGCCTCGGCTACATGCAGTAGCGCGCCTTCGCGGAAAGTTCGTCGTCAAGGTTCTTCCTCTCATCTTCGATTGCGCGTGCGGCGAGAGCGCTTCGAGTGCTCCACATCGACTTTCGTGATGCCGGGTCTCGACCATCTCGTCTTCGGAAGAGACGGAGGAGGAGGACGGATCGGGTAAGGCGATGCGCTCGCCACACGGCAGTTCCAACGCGGCGTGGGGTTTGCTGCGCCCGGATTCGGAAATCGCGTTTCGGCGGGACGATCCATTTGCAGGCCATTGGCAGGAAAAAAACACCACGAATTTGTGCTTCCATGCACAGGCCTCTTGTGGTAGCTTTCCGTTCATCGGAATGCGCATGCCGCTGGGCATGCCCGTCGGTGCGGCGCACGTGACCTGTTTTCCGGGCC
>JALUUK010000318.1 GCA_027021395.1 Acidobacteriota bacterium | reverse complement strand
CTCTTTCTTCACCGGCCCAGGTCCCGCCGACTACTTTGTCGCGATACCACACTTCCCCGCCGGAGCCCGGGCGCCACCACGACACCTTGCAGCTTCCGTCCGCACCAAAGGCGATCGAAGGGTCGAGATCGTCGACCGCGTTGTCGGTCACGATTTCTTTCGCCGTCCAGCCCGACCCACCCCATTGCGAGATCACCACCTCGTAGTCGCTCCCGTCGAACCAAGACCATGCGACGAAAGGCCGTCCCGTCTGAGGATCGATGGCGAAGACTGCGCCGCGATCACCATTCGCCGTTCCCATCGCGTTCAACACATACGAATATTCCACGTGGAGCCGCGTTTGCAGCATGGGGAAAACATCGTCGCTGTCCGACCCACCGCCGCCCATGAAAGCCAGGCTCGACGAACGACCGGCGGACACCTCGCCATAGGCAGATGCCACGACGAAGAACGAAAGGAAAAACACGCTCACCAAGCATGCCCACTTCAAAGAAAAATACTCACTTTGCCGGATCTTCATTTTTCCTCCTGCCAAGACCTTTTAGTGAAACTGAAGCGTGATATTGCCGCACTTCGGGGATCGTCGGGTCCAAGCCCTTTGCAAGCGACGTCAGTCGTCGACCGAGACGACGTCGCTCGAAACTGACGTTTTTCGACAAAGACTCGAAGTTGCACCACAAGAGATGCCACACTTCAAATTCCAAGGCCGGAGAACCCATACGTCGAGCGACCGACGCCGCCTCTTCCAGATGAGTCGAAGCACTATCGTAGTTCTTCTGGCGCAAACACATGATTCCGAGATGGCGCAGTGCATTGTGGATTGCGTCCGGAAATTCGCTACGTCGAGCCTCATCGAGAGCCTCTCGAACGAGACGAGTCCCTCCCGTCGTCGCCCCTGCGCAATGCAGAACAAAACCCAAACTTGCCTTCACTTTCATCGCATCTTCAGGGAGTCCCTGCTTCCTTAGCAAAGAAAGAGCGGCTTCGTATCTTTCGGCGGCTTGCGCGTATTCGCCCGCGGATTCATGCAGCCCGCCTAGCGTGGTGAGCGCCTCGGCTTGCGCTTTCGGGTCTAGTTTGTCGAGCATGCGCACGAGTTCTTTCCCATAGAGCTGCGTGGAATAGAAATCGCCGGAGAGACGTCCAACACGAATGAGTGTGCGCGCGGCGGCCGCCTTCTGGCTGATGCTCGCCGAATCGAGATTCAATACACGAAGCGCATGGTCGCTCGCCAAACCGAAACTCCGGATGCGAGCATACAAGTCGGCTAGCCGAACCAGAACGAAAGGAAAGCGTTCATCACCTGTAGCGGGGGGCTCTTGCATCCACAACCAATCGTGCGCGGCCGTGAAGAGTTGCAAGGCTTTGATCGCACGCCCCGATCGCGCAACGAGGCGGCCTTCTTTGCAAAGCGATTCGAACGACCTCCCACTAAGATCCGTATCTTCGGCGAGATGAGCCCGTCGAATGATCTGATCGAGTTCGCCTAGCGAAGTCCCGAGACTCATCGCGATGGCAGACATGATCGGCGTGCCGAGAACGGCTTTGCCGCGCTCCATTCGTGAAAGGGAGGATTCCGTCAGGTCGAAGCCGAGCTTGGTCACCCGCTCGCAGAGATCAAATAACGACCAACCCTGCGCTCCCCGTGCGCGGCGAAGGTAGAGCCCGATCTCCCGCGAAATCCGTGCCTCAACCTCTCCCCTGACCATGAACCGGGCTCTCCTCCCAACCTGATGAGTATAGAAGAACGCTCTTTTTTCTGTCAAACTAGCGGAAGCTACTGATTTTCAGTGGCTTATAAAGCCATTCTTACCCATGAGAATCTTTCGCTCAAAATAAGGACATCTGCCTTGGCGACCCCTTCGGAGTTTGGAACATGCGTAGAGATGAGCCTCTCATCTGGAGCGTCTCGAGCCGCCCCAAAGCAAGGCCACAACCAGCGACGTGGTACGCGCCGACGACTCCGGTCTGAGCATCGGCTGCGTCAACCAACAAAGTGCGGCGGAATGGGTCGATCCTTCCCGCTTGCCGGAGCGCGCATCCGCTCTTACGATGGGAGTCGAAGAGCGCGATCTTCCAACAATCCGTAGCGCAGCCCGAAACGCAGGCCGTTGCAAAGCCGACCGAAAACGGGGGCGAATGGATTCGACGGGGATTGGGAAGCTCGAGTGGCACGCCGAGGTGCCCGGAACCTCGTAAAGCACCGGGACGCTTAAACTAAGCGCCAACAACGATTACGCTCTCGCTGCTTAATAAAAAGTAGCGCGCCCAGCACTCCTTGCTCGTGGGGGGTGTCCCGGGCGCCATTCACACGAGCTGGTCGCAGCATCGCCGGCCCAGCGGTGCTCGATGAGATCAACGGGCTGGCGGAATGAAAACCTGCCCTTCGGTGTTCACCTCCGCGAGATTCAAACGAAGCGGCTAAGCGTGTAGAAGCTCGTGATGGACCATTCTCGGACGCGGGTTCGATTCCCGCCGCCTCCACCAGGCTTCGTTGCCCGGCTTCGCCGAGCAACTACGCCCGGGCTAGCCAATACTCCAATCTCGGCGAAGCCGGGCAACGAAGACTGGTGCCCCGACGTAGCCCGCGAAACACGCAAGCGTCTAACCCCAACCCCCAAGGGCGAAGCCGTGCAATCCTCGCAAGAGTACTTCCATCCTCCCCCCCCTTCC
>JALUUK010000317.1 GCA_027021395.1 Acidobacteriota bacterium | reverse complement strand
CTCTTTGGAATCCTTGTCGGTGGCGACGAGTAGAAAGGCGTCTTCACAGACTTCCGCCGGCAGGTCGAGCGAAGGCGGAAAATCGAGGCCCGCCAGCAAGATCCCATCGACCGGCACCGCATCGCCTGGATCGTCGAATGAAGCGCCGGCGAGAGTGATATGCGCCGTCCAGTATTCCGGCCGCGGTCTCGTCGTACGAGTTCTGGCATAGGGTCCCTTCGACGAAAAAGCCGCGCGCACGATCTCTGGCAAGACCTCCGCCGGAAGATCCGTTTCGCGCGCGCAAACAGCCAAGGTCACGGCACCCGCAGGACGTAGGTCGACCGTCGCCGTAGATTCGTCGAGGACCGTCGACAAGTCCGGATACTCGCGCGCGATACGATTGAGCAAGACTTCCCGCTTTGGAAAACGGGTCTCGACGGTCGGTGGCGTCAATCCCAGCCAAATTTCGTCTCGGCGACGATCGCGCCGATTCAGATTGTCGACGGCTGCGAGTACGTGCCCGGGGGTGATCGCTTGACTCCCCGATGGAAAATGAGCCGTGGTCCAGGTGATCGGTCCACCCGTAAGTGCGGCGCGCAAGTCCGCATGCCAGTGCGGGGCCGCCAATCGCGCATGAGAACGCTCGAGAATCGCTGCGATTTCGACGACCGTGCATTGCTTCCGCAAGGCACTTTCGGGGAAAGGACGCAAAGCGACGAGAGTGATCAAACCCACCTTCTTCGACTCGCGGAATTCTGCGTGAAGAAGAGTGGCACGCGCCAAGTCGGCCAGTGATCCATGGGCGAAGAGCACCTGCGACGGGGCCTTGGACGCACCCTTTGCTGCGCAGGAAAGCACGGTGGCAAGAAGGCGCCCCGTGAGCGACGTGATCTCGCGCATCGCTTCGTCGATGTGGTCGCCGAGATGCGCATCGAAAAAGAAATGGCGGGCGGCCATCTGCGCCGAGCGGTCTTCTCCTGCCGCGGGAACGGCATGAGCGCTTGGACTATCCAGGCTGAACCAACGCGGCAGCCGCCGTCGCCGGTCGCCGAAGAGCATGATCTGCGCGGGCGTCGGACACGCAACCGTGTCGTCCGGAGCGCCGAGATAGTTCACGTATTCCCCGTCGATCGGAAGAACGACATCCTGTAGAGACTCGGCCGTCTCGCGCGCATCCATCGTCACGACGACGGGTATCAGCCCCGTTTCGGCGACACGGTGCGCCACCAGCGAAAGATCCGCCGCCTGCTGCACCGTGCTCGCAGAGAAAACGACCGCGCCGCTATCGAGCAATGCCGCTAGGCCGCTCTCGTCGTCGTTGTGGGTATCGAGAACGACGTGCACTACCAACGGTACGCATTGACGCACCGCTTCGACGAGCTGCAGGCGAAGATCCACGTCGCTGCGTTCGATGATCACCGCCGTACGCGTGCCCATGAGAGCCGATCCAGTGGCCCTAGCCAGCAGTGCCGAGGGGTCTTCGTCCCGATCGTGGTGGAGCACTTCGGCGACGGCTTCTTCGACTTGCAACACTGCTTCGATCCCCGTGCGCAGCAGAACCTCTCCCGTCGCCTTCGAGGATTTCCTAGCGCCGAAGAGCCCCTGTAGCCAACCTCGGGCCGAAGGGTCGTCATGCATCGCGAACTCCGATCTCGATATCGTCGAATTGATTGCCTTCGATGTACTGAATCGCACCCGTCGGGCAGCGGTAGGTGCTTTCCCGACCGGCCTTGCTCGGCAAAACCACCTGCGGAAGTCCGCCGGCCATCTCGATGCTTCCTTCGGCGGCATCGAGCGCGCAACGACCGCAGGCATCGCAGGCCACTTTGCAGCTTGCACGGGCGGCATCACCGATGAGCGGAGAAGCGCACTGTACCAGCACGTGATGCGAAACGGGCTCTAGCGTGAAGAGATCGAGAGGACAGACTTCCACACAGTCGTTGCACGCCGTGCAGAGATCGACATCGACCTTCGGAAGGTTCTCGACGTTCATGGCGATGGCATCGAAGGTGCATGCCGTCTCGCAGTCCCCGAGCCCGAGGCATCCCCAAGCGCAAGCTCTCCCCCCGCCGTTGACGACGAAGGCCGCGCGGCAGGAAGCGATGCCACGGTATGCCGCGAGTTGTTTGACCGACGATGCTCCGCCCGCACAATGCAACCGGGCCACCCGTTTTTCCTGCGTTCCCGCCGCAACCCCGAGAAAAGTCGCCATGTCTTCGATGGCTTCCGGAGCGCTGACGGTGCAGATGCCCGGCGCCGTTTCCCCTCGACACAAAGCCTCCGCGAAAGCATGGCATCCGGGCTGGCCGCACGCACCGCAATTCGTTCCCGGCAACATGTTCTCGACCACCTCGATGCGAGGATCTTCTTCCACGCTCAGCTTGCGATAGGCCACGGCCAGAACGACACCGAAGAATCCGGCGACGCCGAACATGACTGCGCTACCGATGAGAATCTCGTTCATCGTCTCCGTCAGTTGAACGGCGCGGCACGCGCGATCATCTCGTCGGTGGCCGTCTCGTCGCCGGCACGCGGAACACCGGGATGAATGCAGCGTACGGGGCATTTCTCGGCAGCCATGACCAATTGCTCGAAGGTGCCCGCTGCGGGATCGGCAATCTCGGCTTGCTTGTTGTCGTTGTACTTGAAGAGCATGCCATTGAGATTGGTGCACTCATTGCACGTCGTACACAACGCGGAATCGATATAAGGATCGTCAAAGCCGGCGATTTCATCATCGACCGCTGCTTCCGCGGCCTGCGCCGGAGTATCGTCCTCGGCCTCGCTTTCCGCCGGTTTGGGAGTGTCGAGCGCTTTCGGCGAGGTCGGCGGAGGTGCTGCATCCCACGAACCGAGATCGCCGAGAGGAACAGGCGCTCCGCTACCGGTGAGCACCCCGACGAGACGATCGACGGCTTCGCTCGCCGCACGCATGCGAAGTTCTTCGATTTCGTCCTCATGCCGCGCTTTGGCGGCATCGAGCGCCTCACGGGTCTCATCCTCTGCCGTGCGGCGCGCCTCGCGCACGGCGCGGCGAACGTATTCGCTGTCGGTTCCTGCGACTTCCTGCAGCACACGCCAAGCGCGCGCCCTATCGCGACAGAAGAGCGCCACTTCGCGGGTCACGATTGCGCGTTGCTTCCGGCCTTCGGAATCTTCGATCCAAATGAAAGGCACGCGATGGTCGGAGGACTCCGCCCAGGATTCGATGAAAGTCGCGATTTCGATCTGCTCGTCGCTCCAGGCATCGGGCGGCAAGACCCTAAAATGCGATCGATAGCGCAGGTCCATGGCCATCACGTCGGCCAACGTCACCGTAGCTTCCGTGTCTTCGGCGACGTCTCGGCCTATCGCGATGCGCGGCCAGACTCGATCAGGGTCGGGATTGTCCGATAGATCGAAGCAATCGGCCCAAGATTCTCCCGCGTCGGGGTCGTAGGTATAGACCGACGCCGCACGCGCATGAAAAGCCGCAGCGAGTTCGAGCGCCGAATCGATGACGGCGTCGCGGCTCGGGATCGACGTCAAGACCAAGGCCGGTCGAAGCGTTTTGCCCGCGCGATGCAAGCTCTCGCAAAGCTGTTTGGGGTGAGCCGGCGTGGTCCTCGCGACGAAGGCCTCGCGGTGCGCCACGGCAAGATAGGCCAAGCCTGCGTGATAGCGGCTCATCAACTCCGCACTCGCGCTTCCGAGATCTTCGAGAAGCTCCTCGACGACCAACACTTGAATCGGTCTTCCCGAACGCAAGAGATCCGAAAAAGAGGCCAGAGCCGGACCGCCGAAACCTGCGACCGTCTCGAGCACGATGACTTGCGGGATGGCCCGCACCTCTTCCTCGCTGAAAGAGGACCAGGTCAAGGATGCGATGGCATCATCGTGTCGCACCGAATCGTAGTCGCCTTCGATTTCCAGACGTGCCACGCGCGTCGCGCGAAAGAGCGCCTCCATTTCGGCTGCGAGGCCCTCGAATACGCCGAGAGCCGCGGATGCCGGCTGCGCATGCTCGAAACGGTAGGCCGTGTGTGGAATCTCCTCGGCTTTGAAGACCCCCTCACGATAGATTACGCGTGGGGCATCATCCGTCGGATCACGGGAGAGGTAGGCCTCGAGCGCTTCGAGAGCATCAGACATGCGCGCGCGACGCTCTTTGCCGAGATGCTGCGATCCGCGATGCTCGGGTAAGACCGCCGAGAGCGCCTCGGCATCGAGAAAGACTCCGGTCACTCCGCCGAGCGTCGGCGAGAGCGAAGACGCGGCCCGTCCCTTGGGCGAATGGCTCGTGTCCAAATCGAGCATTTCTCGAAGTTGGGAAGCGAGGCGAGCGACGTTCTTTCTAAGCTTCCGGCGACATTCGTCGCGTTCGTGCCCGACGACCACCGCGTGAAGATCGACCACACAGTGTCGGCTCAGACCGATGACGTCGTCGTGGGAACGCATCACGTCGAGTACTTCGCGCAACTGCGATTCGAGTTCGTTGCGAGCCGCCGTGCTCATTTCGAAGCGCGAAAGAAACCCTTCGGCAGCATCGTCGAGAACTTTTTCAAACGGCAGGGCACTTCGGCCGACCGTCACCATGTAGATTTCGCGTAGAAGACGCGGTCGATGCTCGCGCAGCAGCGCGATGTTCTTGCCGCTCTTCTCGAGGTGATCGAATGCTTCATCGAGTTTGTCGGCACAAGGAAGGACTTCAACCTCGGCACCGTCCTCCCTCCGGATCCATAGAGGAAATCCGCTCCACAGCGAATCCGCTCGACTCAACGGCGCGAGAGCTTTGGGCCAGAGCGGAGCGGAAGCCAAGGGCTCACCACGCCAGCGCTTGCCGCGACCGGTGCGATGAAAGAGCACACCTTGCTCGGCCCATGCGCTCGGCGAGCGCTCATCGGCTTCGATCTCGGCCTCGAGCACATCGCCTCGAAGGCCTGCTTTCAACGCGGCGTAGCCCCATGCACCGGATGCATCGGCGTCGCCCGCCCTGCTGCAAGCCTCTTCGAGCCACGGCGCCGCTGCCGCGATTCCCGCGAGCAAGGCTCCCTGCAACACCGCGAACTCGTCGGCGCTACCGAACGATGGCGCAGCAGAAGGATCAATCCGTACGATTCTCGCTTTCTTGGATGCCAGCGCGGCGGCCCCGGCATCGTCGAGCGCATCGCCATCCGCCGCAGCCATGGTGATCAGAATGACCACCGCACCATCACGAAGTTGCTCACCGATCGACTCGAAGTCGCAATACGCCGGTTCGGAGACCAGGAGCACGTCGATATCCTTGGCCTGCGCGAGACGGCATTTCGTCTCGCGAAGAACCAGAGCTTCGACCCCCCCGTCACGGTCCGCGTGGCGATCGAGCATCAAGGAGCGGTGCTCTCTCAATCGTGCGCATACATCGAGCATCAGCGGCAAGGCAAAGTGCCGGCGCGGCCACGCCGCGATCGAAAGACACTTGCCTGCTGCCCGATCGTCCTCCTCTTCGACTAGATCGTCCGCTGCGGTCATCGCCAAGGATCGGCCGGTGGCGTTGCCGACCGCATCGAAGGCGGCTTGAAGATCGTCCTCGAGTGAACTCGCCGGCATCCCGCCGGATGCACTCTCGACGTTTTCCGATTCGAGCAGAGCATCGATGATCTCTCGTGAAGGCAGTGCCACGAAGTGCATGCGATCGGCAACTTGCGCAGGAAGCGCGCAGACGACCGGAATCCGCCGTTTGCGCACCAGCCAGTGTGCGACGAGGCAGTGGTCGATCGCCTCTTGGATCGTGCTCGCCACGAGGCGGACCGTCGCTCCATCGACGCGTGACTCTGCCGGCGGAGCGATCTCGTGATACACCACCGCCAAGCCGGAGACCGGCCGGGAAAATGCGATGCCTTGCTCTTCCGGTAGCAAGACCGCGCTGCGGCGCGAGACCATGGCCATGCCCTCGGCCGTTGCGGGATCGAATACGGCACCCCGCCCGCATATCATTCGCTCGAAAAGGTTGACGGCCGCTCGGCCTTCGCCGGCAAACCAGGATCCGGGTTCTGCCATCGATCGTGCCCTCGTTTCGGTCCTACCCGTCGAGAACGGGAAATCGCTCGTCTAGAGCATCAGATCAGAAATCGGTCCATGGCTCTCTGCGCTCCGGCAACTTTTTCTTTTGCGCTCATTCCTAGGCCGGCCGCGGCAAAGTCATCGTAGCGTTCGGCCTCGAGATCGCGATAGAACAAGCCGATCGGCAGAACGTCCTCGCGACCGGCCACTTCGAGTGCCGATCCCAAGTTCCTCGGATCGTGCTCCTTGCGCTCCGTGAGCACGCGCGCGAGACCATCATCGATCGGGATTCCATCGGGATGCTCGAGCGCTAGGATCTTGGTCGCATCTTGTTGGATGGCATCGAACTCGCCGGGCATGAAATGCGGGCAGCGCTGGAGGATTCTCACAAACGCCAACCCCGGATGCTCGTGCGCCGCTTTCAGCGTGTCGTACACATGCGCCGGATACCAATCCACGGTCTGCGCCACGAAAGAACGATTCGTGATCCCCAAGGTGACGGTCAGTGGATTGATCGGCGAAAGATAGGCGCCGGTCGTCTGCGTATTCGAGTAGTGGCCCTTGGGCGTCGTCGGAGAGGTCTGCATCTTGGTCAATCCGTAGATGTTGTTGTCCAAAAGCAAGACCGTCATCTTCATGTTGTAGCGGATGGCGTGAATCCAATGAGCCGTGCCGATGGCGCAGCAGTCACCGTCTCCGGTGATCACGAAAATGTCGAGATCCGGTCGGCGGGCACGGATGCCCGAGGCGACCGGCAAGGGTCTTCCATGTAGACCGTGGAATCCGTAGGTTTTCATGTAGTGCGGCAATCGACTCGAGCAGCCGATGCCCGAAACGAAGACGGTTTTTTCCGGCGCAAGCTGCTTGTCCCGTGCGAGGCGTTGCAATGCAGTAAGCACCGCAAAGTCGCCGCAACCCGCGCACCAGCGCGGTTCCGCGGCCTGGTAGTCCTCCATCACGAGGCAGCGCGGCAGCGGCTCGAGATCCCAGTCTTTCTTGATTCCGTACATCGTCATCGACTCCCGTTTTTCATTGTTGGGGGAACTAAGATGCCTTCGCCGTCTTGAGCGCGCTCAACCGTGCACGCACGGCTTCTTCGACCAATCCGGGAGCGAGCGGAATACCGTAAACCCGCGACCAGCAGTCGATGTCGATCAATGTCTTCGCCCGCAGCAACCAAGCGAGCTGGGCGTAGCGCCTGGATTCTTCGGTGACGAACCCATCGTCGAGATCGTCGCTGTAGTTCACTTCCACCGTCATCACTTTCTTGAAGCGCTTGAAGATGGCATCGAGCCCGGGCTCGAGCGGTGAGAGAAAGCGCAAGGTCAGGGAAGAAACCTTCGCGCCTTCGGCGCGGATTCTATCGACCGCTTCCTCGATCGCGCCGCGAGTCGATCCCCAAGAAACCACCAAGAGATCGCCTTCCTCGTCGCCGTGGATCTTGGGAGGCTTGAGCGATTTTTGCAGCGCGATCAGCTTGCGGCTCCTCGCTTCCATCGAGCGCTGGTTGACGCAGGATTCGTAGGCCACTTGGCTCTTCTCGTTGTGCGCAAGACCGGTCAGAACGTACTCGCCCCCCTTCTGGCCCGGAATCGGTCGTTCGGAAACTCCGGTTGACGCGTCCCAGTCGTAAGGTTCGACGTTCGGATCCCAATCGCTTTGATCGATGGGCGGCGAGATCCACTCTTCCAACATGACCGGTCGCTTGAACGGCTGTTGTCCGGTTGCCAAGTTGGCATCGGTGAGCACGATCACCGGCGTGCGGAAGGTCTCCGCCAGTTTGCGTGCGGTGATCATGAAGTGAAAGCACTCCTCGATATCGGATGCCGCCAAGACGATTCGCGGCGCATCTCCGGGCGCGGCGAATATCGACGAAAGAAGATCGCCTTGTTCGACGCGCGTCGGCAAACCGGTCGAGGGACCACCGCGCTGCACGAGCAGCAAGACGAGCGGAAGTTCGGCCTGCACCGCGAGCGCGAGGAATTCGGTCTTGAGCGCCAAACCCGGACCGGAGGTCACCGTCATCGCCGTCTTGCCGGCATAGGATGCACCGAGCGCGTAGCCGATGGCGGAGATTTCATCCTCTGCTTGATGCACGAATCCGCCGACTTCATGGAATATAGCGGCAAGTTGGTGAGAAACCGACGTCGCCGGCGTGATCGGATACATCGAGCAAACCTCGATGCCCGCAGCCATCGTTCCAAGCGCCGCCGCCTGATTTCCGTTCATGACCACCATGTCTTGGTCGGGTTTGCTTCCGGGCACTTCGAAGCGATAGGGAACATTCTCTGCAGCCCAGTCATAGCCCGCTCGCACGAGTTGCTGGTTGACGTCGACGAGCTTCTGACTCTTGCGAGTGAACTTGCGCCGAATCTCCTCGAGAATGATCGACATATCACGCTGGTAGATGCGAGCGACCAATCCGAGAGCCCACATGTTCTTGCCGCGCCGCGGGTCGGGAAGAATCTTCTTGCACTCCTTTTCCAGCGGAAACTCGAAGACCACGAAGCCTAGCTCTTCGAATTCTGCGAGCGCGGTTTTGTACTGCTCGCGAATCTCGGGATCGGCGTCATCCTTCCACTTGTCCTCGAGAAGGATGATCGTTCCCGGACGCAATGCATGAACATCCGTGCGGCTGTAGAGGACCTGCTCGTTGAAAGCCACGACAACGTCGGCGGTCTCTCCCATGTTGGTCACGGGGCCGGTGGCAATACGAATGCGATTGCCGCTCGCACCCGATCGCGAACGGTGCGGGGGTTCGATCTCGGCGGGAATGATCTCCACCGTCCAGACGCCGTTGCCCATCTTGGCGCTGACGGTGCCGAACATCTGGCCCGCGGTTTGCGCGCCTTCCCCTGAATCGGAGACGAACTCCAAGATGCTTTCCTTGACGGTCTTGACTATGAGTTCCATCACTCACCCGTACCGATGTCGGTAAACATCAGCTCCTGAATCAAATTGACTTCCTTGGCTTCGTGCTCGGACATGGCCACCAACAGGCGCCTCGTGCGCGCCCGCAAGCATGGATCGGCTGGCTGCCGAGCCTCTGCGTAGGTCATGGCCGCATCGATCAACGAACGAAGTTCCTTCAACATTTCACCATGTTCGGCGAGCAGAGCGTCTAGGCTTCCTGCAGCGTGCGGGTGCTTGTCGCGCAACTTTCCCAAAACTTCGCCTTCTTCCGCACGAAAGTGTCGGCTTACGCGCGCATGCAGCGTCGTAAGCTTTTCCTGGAGCGAGACCGCCCATTCCCAGGATTCGCTGGCCGAAACCTCGGGGCGAGGCCGGTCGAGATAGTCCAGCAAGTCCTTGTTGCTCTGACGAATCTCTTGGTGTTCTTCGAGTGCGTGGGTGATGCCGTGCTCACATCGCTCGTCGTTCATGGGCGCAGAGACCTCCTCGATGTCACTCTACCCCCGAGCTACGGCAGATTCCTTGCTCCAAGTCATATCCGGACCAATCTCCCGCCATCTTTGTCCGCTCTTGCTCGGCTTGGAGCCTACGGGACGGAAAACCCGCGGCCGAATTCACGCGGAAACCGGGCGAAAGCGAATAGTCCGCATTCGGGCGGAGAATCCGGACGGAAGATGGGGCCGCCTCATGACCCCTCCGTCCTCGCCTCGGTGTTGAGCGCAATGACGAAAGGCGCCCAATAAGCAGGGTGTGCTCTCTCACGCGCCAGGAGGCGACCGGCGGCTGCTAGGGCCCGTGTCGCACTGCTTCCGAGCCGAAGCCGGCGATGAAATTCCAACATCAATCGCGCCGCCGAATCATCTTCGACTTGCCAAAGGCTGGTGACCGTAGCCGATGCGCCCGCCGAAAGAAATGCCCAGCCGAGCCCGACGATGCCTTCGCCGGGAATGATCTCGCCCTCGCCGCCGCGGCAAGACGACAAGACGACGAGAGCGCGATCGAGGTGAAGAGCGGCGATTCGGTCGAAACCGAAGCGCTCGCCGCGCGAGCAGATCACGGCGCACTTGCGAGGATCACGCGTCGAGGCCACCGCGTGCGTCGCAAAATGAATCGTCCGATATCGAGCGAGCCGGCCATCGCCGAGTTTCGATACGGTCACTTCCTCCGATACGACTTTGTCGACTTCGCCGCCGCCTTCCCATTGCTCGAAGATCCCTGCAACTTCGGCCGCCGAGCGATCGAGAGCAGGAAACTCGCCGCCCTCATCGGCGATGGCATCTCCGACGAGAAGCATGGGATAGCGCCCCGCACTCTCTATTGCCGGCGTGGAGAGCACCGGCAACACCGCCACGTCGTGCGTTGCTCCTAGAAAGGACGGCCACTTCGAACCCTCCACCGGAGTCCGAATCAACGCGGCGAAGGGTAGAAGGGCGAGTTCCCCATCAGGAACGATGAAGATCTGCGAAGAGCGGTCGAGCAGATCGGCTACCGGTGCGAGCAGCGCATCACTCACCTTCATCCCCCATTCCACCGACCGTAGAAAGTCCTCGAGCGGGTGCGCGCGCGCTTCGGAACTCTTTAGCGGTCGGATCAACGCCGCGCGATAGGCCTTGACCGGTTTCGAGAGCGTGTCGCGGCCGGGGATGGCGAAGGTGCGCCGGACGTCGCGCGTGATGGCCAGCGCGACGCCCTGCTCTCGTCCGAAGAGGTAGGAAATGATCAAGGCATCTTCGGGCATCGACGCTTGAATCGTCGCCGGAGCCCCTGCCTTTGAATTCGCCTCGTGTGCGGAGATCTTCGCGAGAGAGCGAGCGTGTGCGCGAAACATGATGTCGGCGATCTCGTTTTCGTATCCCTCGCGCCGGGCGTATGCGGCGGCCAGATCGATGTAGACTTCGATGCGCTCGCGCAAGAATCGCATGCCCTCGGCGCTGCGATCGAGCTTGAGCCCCTCGGTCTCCAGACGTGAGAGAGCCTCTTTCAGCAGCGGTAAGCTGCGTTCGTCGCCTCTGCGTTCGAACTCCCGGCCCATCAGCCAACGCGTCAGCCAAGCCAACTCCGGACGGGCGTCGGCATCGGAGTCCATGAGACGCCTGAGTCGAGCCGTTCCCTCTGCCGAACGCCCGACCCGCAACAGAGCCGCTCCGGCGAAGGCGTCGATGACCTCGACTAGCGCCTCGAGATCGTTTTTCTCCGCAATGGTCGCCGCCTGATCGAGGTGCATCAACGCGGCATCGGGATCATTGCGAAGCAGCGCCACACGACCGCGACCGAGCGCGCTCAAGGTCGCCGCTTCCGGCAACGTGTCGTCGGATCCGACACGGGCATACCAGGCATCGGCCGTGTCGAAGGCGTCGATCAGGCGATGAAGCGATGCCAGAGCAAGGGCCGAAGAATCTCGCAGAACTCCATCTCCCGCTTGCTTTGCTTCTTCGTATAGAGCGCTCAAGGTCTCTTCGGGACCATGGGCATCGCCGAGGGAGATCTGAAGAAGGGCCTTGTTTTGCGCAAAGCGACGCGCGGGGCCCGCCAATCCCAGTCGCTCGAGACCCGCCTCCGTTTTGTCCATCGCTTCGAGTGCCTGGCCGAAACGACCGCTTTCTTGAAGCACCGCCGCCAAGTTGTTCCAGGCGAAGGTCTCCTCTTTCATCATTCCGCGTCGCCTGAAAACCTCGATGGCGAAACGCGTCATCGATTCCGACCGGCTCCACTTGCCGGCGGTGAAGTCGACGAAGCCGAGGCGGTAGCGACTCCAAGCAAGCCCCATCTCCGACGACTCGGCTTCCGCGATTTCGGCTGCTCGTTCGAGATGCGGCCGAGCAGCCGCAAAATCGAATCGACGGAAGATCGCATCTCCCAAGGCCCAATGAGCTTCCCATTGATCGCTGCAACGCGCCGAGATCGCTGTGAGTTGCTGCTCGAGTGACGGTAGACCTTTCGTCTTTTGCGCGCGCTCGAGAGACTCGAGCCACGGCTCATACCCTCGCGGGCAGGTCGAAAGATCGACCGGGTCTCGTTCCTCTTCCTCGATCGGCGCTTGCTCCGGCGGTGCCGGTTCAGCGTTCCGTGGCTCCGAATTCCGACAGGCCAAGCCCGCCGTCACCATGACGACGAAAACGGCGAGGCAGAGCGTCTTTGCGGGGCTCACGATCCTCGTAGCATACCGCACGCGGCCCCCGATGGTTCCTCCGAGGTTGCGATGGGATCACTGCGGTTCGACGAGGTAGTTGATGTTGGCCGACCCACCGTCGGGATGGATGAATGTGCAACAGCCGACGGTTCCAAGCGGCAGCCACTGCCCCTCGGCGATCGGGCCGTCCGGGGGAAGAGGCTGTATGGTCGTGGTCAGGGCTTCCGGATTCGAAGGTGGAAGAGGCGGTTGACAATCGACCGGACATCCTGGCTCTTGGCAGGTGCACCAGATCTGATAGAGAGTTTCCGTCGGACAGCTCACTTGGTTCCAGTTGAGCACGTTGGAATCAGCTTCTCCCTTGGTGATCGTCACATTGTTGATCCGGCAAGCCTGAGCGGTCCGGCGAGGTGCCAAAGCGCGCGGACCATCACCGACTCCTTCTATCGTCGTGATGGTTTGATCTTCTTGGAGAATCGAGACGCTACCGTCGCCGAAATTCGACACGTAGGCCTTCGGACCATCCACTACGTTCAAGTGCTCCACATCGGAAGGCTCGGCACCCACCGTGTATTGCGTATCGGCGCAATCTACCGGATCGATACTAAAGAGCTTTCCCGCAAGCGGGTCGAGCGCCAGCAAATCATGGCGATTCGGTCCCGGCCCGTTGAGCGAAGTGGCGCCGAAGTTCGCGCCCGCGATGGTGCAGGAATCGCCCGTGCGCAGGTTGACGATCCTTCCGCTGCCGCCTTCGGGCATGGCCTGCATTTCGCGCTGGAACGGAGAAGAAGCGCCGATCGCGTCGGACACCGGCGTTCCTCCGGGGACAGCCGTCGTGCGCAGAACACGGTGCCGCCAAACGGCGGCGCTCCCGTCGGTGAAAACTTGGTGCGCAACCAGATGCGTCGGCGCGCCGGGCGCGCCGCGATAAACCGTAAAGATCGCGCGGGAACGTTCGTCACCGCCCGGCGCTTCCATCACCTCGACACTTTGCGCCGTGGAAGCTCCCGTCTCGAGAGGAGCAAAATCGACCAAGTCTCGCGATCCCGGCCCGCCGGTGATCAGTGCCTCTTGATCGAAGATCACATAGTAGGCGTTCCCATCGCAACATTGGCGACGCGCCCCGACGAACAGGAACGAGCGAATGACGGTGCCCTGCGCGTCGCGCACCTCGATCGGCAGGCCGGCGGCCACTCCGCGGAGTTCGAAGACCTCACCGAGCACGTCTTCCATGTTCAGAGTTCGTGTGACGGTACGGCTGAAGGCATCGATCACGCGCAGGAATTGCCCCTGCGTGACGAAGGCGTAGGCGCCCTGAGCATCCGGCGCCGTGGAAAACGCGACGGCAAAGGGAAGATCGCTCGTTCCCAGTCCCAGGGAGATACGACCGCTCACGACCTCTCCCGCCGTATCGATGATCGCAAGATCCTGAGAATTTTGATTCACTACCCAGACCTCGTCCACGGCTCCGTCGGCCGCGCCGAAAAGAAAGAAGCACGACACGAGCGCGAAGACGGCGATATCTTTTCGCACGATCTCTCCCTTCGCCGGGCTCATTCGCACAGGCCTTGCCGACGCCCCGCCCGCAGGACGCCTCGCCGTGAGTAGACGCTGATTCCTCGGGATTTCACGCCTTCGTCATGGCCCTTGCCCGACAATGTCCGGTGAATCCCTCGTCCTTGCAGCAGAAACCCGTCGATCTGCCGGTACGCCGCCGACCATCGGAAGAAGCGCTGCGAGAATCCTCGGTTCATTCATGAAGCTATTTTTCCGAGCAGACCCACTTAAAATAGTCGGGAGCGCCACCGTAGTGGCGCTCCCATCGGGCGATGAGGAAGAGGTTATTTGGGTTTGAACTCGTTCATCATGTAGCGCAATACGTCGTAGAGGTCTTCTTTGCTCAGATTCGGGTTGCCGCCCTTGGGGGGCATGGCCAGAGCACTGCCTTCGCGCTGTACACCGTTGGTCAGGCTCTCCATCAGCACGCCATCGGGTTTGAGCAACGGACTGTCGACTCCCGTCAGATCCGGCATTCCGGGCAGCATGCCCTTTCCATCCATGCCATGACAAGCGAAGCAAGTCTTGGAGAAGATCTCTTTGCCGTTGTCGGCGTCTGCATCGGCGATCGCCTTGGCGAGTTTGTTCTCCGCGGCCTTCGTCACCGGCGGGACTTTCGTGCTTTGAGATTGCTTCGACTTGGCCCAACGACTTTGCTGCATGTAGGCGAGAATATCTTTCGTCTCCGGACCGGTCAGTCCACTACGAACTCGCATATGTGCCAGCACGGGCCGCCATTCATCCTCGGTGAATTCACCGGGATTGCGGTGATTGTGGCAGCGACCGCAGTGATTCGCCCAAAGGGTGGCGCCTTGAACCGGATCTGCGATCTCGTTGCTTTCGGACGGTTGAACCGCTGATGGCTGAACCGATGATGCCTGCGCCGATGACGATTGCACTGAACTCGTCGCAACCGTCGGCACCACCGCCAGCAACACGGCGGAAATGACCACGAGGGAAACCGTCATTCGAACTCTCGTCTTCTTCTTCATCGCTTTGTCCTCCGTTGTCTCCGAGTTCCACTGTATTTCGCACATGCTCTAGAACCCGTAGCTCAGTTGCATCAGCATGCGATCGGCTTGATTTGCCGGATCCCTGCTGTCGTTGAATTCGTATCCGAGTTTCGCAATGATGTGGTTGGCAATGTAGTAGTTGATACCAGGCATCCACTGCGTGACGGCGCTCTCGCCGGTATCGAATTTCCCATAGCGAATCACCGACTCGAAGTTTCCGGGAAGGCGGTAGGCGCCTTGCACATACCAGGCCTCCAAGTTGATGGCCTCCGGAGCCGTGATCCCACCTTCCGCCACCGTCGTCTTTATGTATTCCCCTCTCAGTACGAGGCTGGAGAGGAAACGGGGATGGAAGTAAAAGTCGGTGCCGAAGACGTCATAGTCTCGAGCGGCTTCACTCTCGTATTGCACGCGAGAGGTCGCAGCGGAGATTCCGACTTCGAAGTTCGGACTCGGCAGCAGACCGATGCGGCCGCCGAAAGCCTTGTTGCCGTCGGCGTCCATTGCTTGACCTTCCGCCTTGATTTCGAGTTCCGGACCGGTCGGGCCGAGGCTGGGGCCGGCGACAGGCTCGAGACCGATTTCAGGACCATTGGCAACGTAGAACGCGAAGTTCGTGCGCAAGGATCCGAGCATCCCGCCACCGCGCAACTGCACTCCCGTTTCGGAAATCGGCGCCGCACCATCGTGGCCGAAGCCGACGGGCGCTGAAGGAAGCTTGTTGATCCACGACGGATGGAGATTCTGGCGAAACTGCCCGATCGGAGACATGAACTTTCCTACGACCAGCACCAAATAGTCGTTGAGGAAGAGGTCTAAAGACAGGTACTCGAGTCCAAGCCTGACGTCTCCGTTTTCTTCGAGTTCAACCTCGAGTTCCGTTTCCATCAAGAGACGATCTTTGTACTGATAGTGGAAGATGGGCGCGAATGCTCCCACCGTTGCACTGCTGTTGCCGCCTTCGCTCTTGGCGATACCGACATGCGTGTAGCCACCGAGATGGACGACCGAGTCCTGCTCGGTGAAGGTCGCCGTACGCTCTACCAATTGCTTGAGTTCGTCGACTTCGGCACGGGTGACGAAATCTTGGTCTTGATCGGCACTCTTGCGGTTCTCGTTCTGCGAAGCTGCTTTTCTCTCCTCGGCCGCTTTTTCGATGCTCTTTTGTATCTTGGCCAGTTTTTCGCGAAGTTCCTCCATTTCACGAGCGAGTTTCTCGTATTCCCGTTTCAGTGCCTCGGCGTCGGTCGGCGCTTCAGCGCCGACCGCGGGCATCAAGATCAGACCCACGCTCAGTAGCGCCAGGCAGATTCGAGTGCGTGGTGCCGGGGCCTTTCTCTTGGATCGATTCATCGAAACAACCTCCTTGGTACGTTCGCGGACATCATCCCTTATTGCAGGATCCATGCCCAGTAAGCCTGATTCCCGGCCGATGGCGGCCGGCGGGGCCAAGATCATGCTAACTACCGTAAACTCAGTAGCTTAAGATGCTCATTCTCATAGCTCAGAAGGGGCCTTCGGCAGAGCCTGGAGGCGACCTCTTGCATCCGTGCGGGAGGTCGTCCCCGTGTCTCTCGCAAGAATGCAAGGGTTGCCATCGGGGGTGGCGGCGGAAACTCAGTGATTTTCCGCGGCGTCTGCTAGCTTTCGATGCAGGGTCGAGGGATTGATCCCGAGCCTGCGGGATGCCTCTTCCTTGTTTCCGTCGCACGACGCCAAAACACGGCGAATGTGGGCGAGTTCGAAGACCCGCATGCTCTCCTTGAGATTGTCCGTCTGCGGCGAACTCTCCATAGGGGAACGGCCTGCGAGGCTCTCAGGTAAGAGGTCGGCGGTGATGAAGTCGCCGCCGTCGAGCAAGATCATCGCCCTTTCGAGCACGTTGCGAAGCTGCCGAACGTTTCCGGGCCAAGAGTAGGCAAGCAAGATCTGCGCGGCCGTGTTGTCCACGCCGAGGCATTTCTTCCCCATCTCGCGGTTGAAGAGCTGAATGAAATGATCGATCAGCAAAGGAATGTCTTGTGTGCGCTCCCGCAAACTCGGAATCTTGATCTCGAAGACTGCGAGCCGATAGTAGAGATCCTCGCGAAACTCTCCTTGCTTGATCATCTCGGCAAGATCTCGGTTGCTCGCCGCAACGACTCGTGCCTGCAGTGGCAGAGTCGCACTGCTTCCCACCCGGTGAAACTCTCGCTGTTCCAAAACGCGCAGCAGCTTGCTTTGCAAGGTGATGGGTATCTCGCCGACTTCATCGAGCAAGACGGTGCCGTCTGCTGCAAGTTCCAAGAAGCCTTCCCGGCTTTGGTGCGCTCCGGTGAATGCACCGCGCACATGCCCAAAGAGTTCGCTCTCAAGCAGGTTCTCCGGAAAGCCGGCGCAGTTGATCGCTACGAAAGGGTGCTCGCGGCGAGAGCTGCGCGCGTGAACGGCGCGCGCAACGAGTTCCTTGCCCGTACCCGATTCTCCGCTGATCAGAACCGTCGTGCTCGTGGGGGCGACGGCATCCACCATCGAGAAGATCTTCTCCATCGGCTTGCTTCGACCGATGATGGGAGGAGCAACATCGTCGGCGGAAACCAAACGACGCAAGCAACGGATCTCCCGGCCAAGGTCGCGATCCCGAATCAATCGATCGAGCTTTTGTAGGACGTCTTCGATAACCAGCGGCTTGAGGATGTAGTCGACCGCTCCCTTGCGAAATGTCTGGATCGCAGTCTCGAGGGCGCCGAAAGCCGTCACCATCACGATATGCGTGTTCGGGCAACCTACGACCAGTTCGTCGAGTATCTCGATTCCCGACTTGCCCGGCATGGCGATATCGCAAAGGATCACGTCGGGCATGGTCTCGATGGCAAGCTTCAACCCTTCATCCGCCGACGGTGCCGTTCGGCAATCGTAGCCGGATTCTCCGAGCAACATCGCCAAGTCTTCACGGAAAAGCTCTTCATCGTCAATGATCAATATTCGTGCACGACTCATGCGAGGTTCTCTCCAATTCTTCCTCCTGTACGAATGGGAAGTGTCACCGTGAAGCGTGAGCCTACACCCTCTTCGCTCTCTACGTCGAGGCTGCCACCATGGGCGTTGATCAGATTGCGGGAAAGGCTCAACCCGATGCCCAGCCCTCCTTCCTTGGTCGTGAAGAACGCATCGAAAACGCGGCGACGAACAGTCTCCGACATTCCGCCGCCGCTATCTTCAAAAGTGATCTTCAAGTTTCCACCCTCGCGCGATGCACTGATCAGCAGGCGACCGCCACCGGGCATCGCATCGAGCGCATTCATCCCTAGGTTGACGAAGAGCTGAACGAGTTGGTCCTGCACACCCGCTGTCGTCGGCAGATCCGGATCGATCGCCGTTTCGATCCGGCAACGTTTTGCGAGCACGTGCATGCTCAACACATCCAGGGTCTCGTTGAGCAATGTCTCGATGTGACAAGTGGTCCATTCGCTGCGTGTCGGTCGGGAAAACTCGCGTATCCCGTGGAGGATTCGCATGATTCTGGAAATCTGTTTTCGGATCGGCTCTATGCTCTGCTGCAAGAAACTCGTATCGTCCTTCTTCGCTTCCATCAATTGAAGTCGCGTCGAAATCGAAGCCAGTGGATTGCCGACTTCGTGGACGATCCCCGCCGCAAGAAAACCGAGCGTTCCCATTTTGTCGGCGTGCATGATCTCCGCTTCGGCATGTTTTCTCGATGTGACGTCTTGAACCAATAGCGCGACCTCGGTGAGAACTCCCCGCTCGCTATGCACCGGCGCGAGCGTGATCTGATAGTGATATTTTTTCCCGTCTTCGCGATCGACCACTTCGCGCTCTACGACACGATGGGTCGCATCTTTGAGAGTCGCTGCTGCCGGACCATCCTCACCCCCGATCCACTTCTGCAAATCTTCGATCGCCACCCGGGAGCCGCCGTGTACCGCGGAAGCTCGGCTGAGCCAAGTGATGGACAGATCCTTCTCGAAGACCGCCAGCGCAACCGCGGTGGTTTCAACCACTCGCTCGAGATGCCTCCGACTCGCTCGCAGGTTGTCCTCTTCCGCGCGCAGCCTTTCCATGATGGAGAGCGTAAAGAAGCAGGTGAGCGAGAGAAGGAGAAAATGGCGGAAGATCTGCGAATAGACGAATGACGAGTCCAATGACGCATGCATCACCTTTCCGTGTTGGCTTGATGCCGCGTGGCCGATCCGCTCGTCATCGTGCTCGCGTTTTTCTTCCGCATGTCCGTCTTTTGCGGACTCGGCGGACGGTTCGCTTGCCGGCACCGGGGCATGAAGTTCGGGATGCGGAAAAAGATCGAGTGTGTAGTGGGGGATGATTCCACGCATTTCGGCGATGGCCAACGCCGAAATCAGGACCATCGCCAAGGCCAACATCTGATATGCCTGAAAGCGAGGTAGCAGAATCCCACTGATGATGATGTGAAATACACCCAAGAAACTCAAGGGGTTTTCTAGACCGCCGGAGAAGTGCAGCATCAGACTCAAGATCACGAGATCCCCGACGATCTGGACCTGAACGAGACGATCGAGCCGCGTGAGGCGACGCAGAAGGTAGATGTAGAGCGCATTCGTTGCCACGAGCCCGCCGAGTAGCACGGTAAGCCAGACCAGACCGGTGTGTTCGAGACTTCCAAGCAGCCAGATCAAGAGGATGGCAGCCCCGGTACCGAGACACGCCAACCAGCGCAGACTCACCAGCCAGTGGATATAGCGCGCTTGTCGGGAGTCTGGCGTGCTCTGCGGGCGAGACTCTCCCGACTGGGGAAAAAAGATCGACTCGGGACCGTGCTGTGCATTCCGCATCGTCGCCTCAACTTGTTGCCGGGCATCTCGTCCGGCAATGGCCATACTCTCGTCTGCGGTGCGACTAAGACCGCCGAATCACTTGCCGGCGAGAAGCACGGGTGCCACACCCAGCATGTGCAGAAGTGCCAACACGAGATCACTCACTATGAACGCCCATATCACCAATCTGATCAGGTAGCGGCCCCGTAGGAATGGCCTCCACTTCGGCGGAGGAGCGCTCAACCGCACGAACGGTTGCCTTTGGCCTTGTTGCTGCAGACGCTGCTTGACCTCATCCGGCAAGAATTCTTCGGAGAAAGCATCGATGACTTGTCGATTGACATCCCGATCCATCTGGTCTTTTGTGACCAACTCATAGATCACGAATGCCAGCAAACCTCCGCCGAGAAAGGCCCCGGCTGCCAAGCGATGATCACCCACCGCGTACGCGCCGGCAGTGATGGCTCCTTGGACTGCGATTAGAATTTGAACCCGACTCCAGATCATCCGATCGTGATGGATGCGCAAGGCGACCAAGCCGCGATAGAGCCCGACACTTCGCTGGCCGGTCAGCGATTGCTCTTGTTTTTCGCTCATTTCCAGAGACTCCTCCGGAAACTCCTCCTTTTCCGGGCTCGTCTTTCTGCGGTCCAAGCACCTCGAGGAGGATCTGCGCCGGTACCGGGCGCGACTATTCCTTCTTCTCTTTTTTTGCTCTCGGAGCGCGCGACGACCAGTGCACGTGTCGGATCTTGAGTCTCTTCTTCTCTCGGACGAGAACGAACGTTACGGTTCCCGACCTTTCTATGACGCGCTCGTCCGTAAGCGCGACACGATAGCGAATCGGCCATGCTACGAATGCCATCGAGCCATCTGCGCTGGTTTCTTCTTCTGCATCACCACGCTCAATCGTGAAACTCGTGATGGCGTCGAGTTCCGGCTGAAGGTGATGCTCTTTGTAGGCGGACCATGGCCCTTCCACACTGCCACCCTCGAAGATCTGAGACTTGTGCGCAAAGAGTTCACCGGCTTGGTCGAGATCTCCGGATTCCATGGCGTCGAGATAGGATGCGCTCACAGCCATTGCGCCTTGTGGAGATTCGTGCATCGACTTGTGCATGGACTTGCGCATCGATTGGTCTTTGGAACCGTGTTTCGCATCGCGTCCGCCGCCGGATCCGTGACCGAGAGCCGGGGTTGCCATCATCGACAAAAGGGCTGAAAGCAGCAGAAATGAGGAAATGGGAAGCTTCTTCATCGCGTGTTCACCTCCCGGCATCACCGCCGATGACGATGCGCCGGTTCGCTGCATGGTACTGCGATCGGTAGCAAAGGTCCATGACCGGAGAAAAGCCCGCCCGGTTCGCCGGGCGGGCTTTCGGATCAACCACCTTGTGGTGATATCTTCGATCGAGACGGCAACTCAGTCGATGAGCTTGTCGGCTCGCATGCCGCCGCAACCGCCGTCTTTGAATCCCTTGCCGCAGCGCCCTGTCGGGCAGGAGTGCCCGTTGTGTCCAGCGGGCGCGATGGCGCTCACCCAAGCATCGACCGCTCGCCTCACGCGCTTTGCATCCGCTCCCTCTTCCGCAATGAGGTGCTTGGCGAGTCCCCACATGCTCCTCGAGAGGTTGCACTCGCAGCAGCAGGTCGCTGCCGGGAACTTGCCGCAGCACGGCGCGGGCATGTTCTCGAGCGCCTTGACGCGAATCGCTTCCTGCGCGGGGGTCAGCTCGATCGCAGCGTAGTACTCCATGAACTTCAAGGTTTCGGCGCGCGAACCCTTGAACTCGAACTCGGCGGAACCCGCGAATGACGACGCCAGGATGGCCAGGGTGAATCCCAGCAATGCGAACCGTACAGTCTTCTTCGTGATATCTTTCATGATAGCCTCTTTTGCATGCGTTGAAATTTGTATTCGGTGAAATGGAGTTTTCCCGTCGGGCGCCGACATCGGTGCGATCATCGTCGAGACGTGCGTTGACCCGATCGAGATGAGTTCGACTCGCCATCCATGGATCGGAAGAAAACGAGCCGGATCAAACCATCAGATCAACAGTGATCGAAAGAGAATGACTCGGTCGAGAGATTCGACGACACTATCGAGAACTTCGTCCGATGGACTGCGAAGACAGAGGTGCAAGAACTCTTGTCGCAGATCGGCGGCTACAGCCAAGCCTCGGGCTCGCGAAAGGAGATCGTTCGACTTTGCCGATGTCGTCGTGGGAATGGCTGGAAGGCCCACTGAGCAGCACGATGGGGGGAAAGCCGAAGAGCCGGCCTCTTGGCAGCAGGACATCTCCCCTGATAGACTGCCGCACTCGCTACCGGCGCATGGCGCAGAGGCGAGGATTCCGCTCGAGAATGGAACGCTTGCCATAGCTACGAGAATCGCCATCACGAAATGCGACAGCGATCGACACGACGGCACCCTCGGTGGCGCCCACGGTCGGGCGTTTCGCTTCCCTCCGACCCTTGACTTTCGATCCGATGACTTTCGATCCGACGGCCGCTCGAAGGACGTGCAGGATCCTAAGATCCTACGCGAAAGAACGCGTAGTGAGCCGACATGCGATGAACAAGTCATCTGATGAGATCGACGAATCAAGATACACACCCTCGACGGCAGGGTACTGCCAGTCGACCGACAGCGCCACTTGGAGCCTTTGATGTCCATCAACGACGCAGCCGGCGGTACCCGACGAGAGCATGCTCTCGTGAGCCGATTCGGAGGCTCTTGAAGGCACCCGCAAGAGAGGATTCGAAAACATGCCGAAAACCCGAACGTTCTCATGGATTGCTGCTTTCGTCGTCATGGCTTTTTCCGCCAACCCGCAAGCTCTCGCACTCACTCCCGATGAAGCGAATACCGTCGCGGCATTCGAAAACGTCGCGCCTTCGGTCGTATTGATCGCCGTCAGAGGAATCGTCTTCGATTCGGACACTCAGCGCATCACCCCGATTACGGCCACGGGTAGCGGTTTCGCCGTCAAACCCGGCCTCGTCGTGACGAACTACCATGTGCTGGAGAATGCTACACAGGTCGAGGTCGTGCTCTCTAGCGGTCGATCGGCTGCGGCGGTTCTGGTCGGTACGGCTCCCGGATACGATATCGCTCTACTTCGCGTCCCCTTTTCGGAAGACGAGCTTCCCCCAGCCGCTCTCGGGTCGTCGCGCCACGTTCGGGTCGGCCAAAAGGTGCTGACGGTCAGCCACCCGCTCGGACTCAAGCATGCGGTCAGCGTCGGTATCGTCAGCGGGCTCAATCGCGAACTCCCGGCTCTTGAACTCGGACCGGAATTGATCCAATTCGATGCTCCGCTCAATCTCGGCCAAAGCGGCGGCCCCTTGGTCGATTCCTCCGGAAGCGTGATCGGCATCACCACCGCCAAGATGCTCAATGCAGAGTCCATCGGTTTTGCGATACCTATCGATGCGGCCAAGCGCACGTTTTCCGACCTGATCGCCATGGGACATACCTTTCGCGCGCAGATCGGATTCGGCGTGCAAGTCATCAATGACGACTTCGCGCAACTCTTCGATCTTCCCGTTTCAGAGGGTGCGCTCGTGGAAAGCGTGGATGAAGGTAGCGTCGCCGAGAAGGCTGGGTTGCGGGGCGGATCGAGAAGAATCACGCTCGGCTCCAACGAGTACCGTTTCGGCGGAGATATCATTCTGTCCATCAACGGCGATCCCGTTCGCGGACCGGTCGACATCCTCGAACACCTCGCTGCGGCACGCCCGGGCAACATCATCCGATTGCAAGTTCTAAGAGATGAAAAGCAAATCCAGCTTCAGTTCATCGTACCCGAAATGAAGCACTGACCCGCATTGCGCGAATACACCGTCGCGTCGATCGACGCTGCGTCGGCCCTCGGATTGGATGCATCGTCGCCGCACACCCTCGAAAACCGTGCCGGAGAGCGCACGCTTGCGTCCCCCTTGATCGACTGTATCATTACCATAGGTCGCCGGTCGTTTCGGCGGCCATTGGGGCGCTGTACCCGAAGTGTCCAAAGCGATGGTCCACTCGGGTTCTAGTACCCGACGAAGGGTCCCATGTCGATGACGCATATCATCATGAAAACCTCGGTCATCGCCCTTGTGGCGGCGTTCGCGTTTGCCCCTGCGTTCGCCCTGTGTTCGCCCTCCACCCCGGATTGCTGCTGCGAAAAGGCCCCGGATTGCGGTTCTTCCAGCACTTTTGAAGCCGATACCGATGCCTCTCTTTGTTGCAAGCTTCCGGAATCGCCCGTTCCTCCATCGACCCTTCGCGATTTCCCCCCTAACGGCGTCTCGGAATCAACCCAGGTGGAAGTCCTCTCCATTCTCATCGAAAGGACGGTACCGCCACGCGGACTCTTCCCCTTCGGGGGCGGGGCTTCCCCTCTCACCGACCGAGCACTTCACGCCGTCCACAACGTCTTCCTGATTTAGAATCGGCTCCGGCTACGGGAATGTCTTGTGGATCCTCTAAGAGCCACGGGATGTCGTCAGCGTTGATTCCCGTCCACGATGGTTCCGATCCTTGATTCTTCGTCGGCGCTCGAGCCTTGCGGGGGTCGGGATCGGGGAACACCCGGCGTCGCATGCGCGCCTGGTCGTGCATCACCATGCACGCTGCGCATGGCATTCGACCAAGAACTCTCATTACGGAGATTCACACCATGAACTTGCTGTTGGACACGAAAGATCACCGTCGTAGCAGCCGAACCGGTGTCGGGGCAGCCGTCCTCGTCCTGATCGCCTCGCTGGTACCGCCGATCTTCGGTGAAGAGACATCCGGAATGGTGGTCGCACGACAACGCGCATCCGAAGCACTCGATGCTGAGCGGGATTTCCACTCCCCCGATGCACAGTTGAGGGATCTCATCGCCGTGTTGCTGAAGGAAAACCCGGCCATCCAATCGGCGAAAGGAACATGGCGCGCCGGCCTCGAGCGCGTTCCCCAAGCTCGGTCGTTGCCCGATCCGCTGGTCGGGTATCGCCTCTACGCGCAAAGCCCGGAGACTCGCGTGGGCCCACAACTCCATGCCTTGGAAGTGAGCCAGAAGATCCCCTGGAAGAACAAGCTGACGCTGCAGGCCGAGCGCGAAATCCATACCGCCGACAGCATTGCTTGGCAGGTCGAAGCACTTGAACGCTCTTTGGTGGCGGAACTCAAGAAGGCCTACTTCGAAGCCGCCTACTTGCAGGAGGCGCTCGTCGTCAACGAAGAAGAGACCGATTTGCTGCGCTATTTCGAGCGTATTGCGCTCGCCCGCTACTCTACGGGAGAAGGCATTCAGCAAGCGGTCGTGAAGGTGCAAACCGACATCTCCCGCTTGATCGACAAAGAAACGAAACTGCAACAGCAGATCGATGTCGTCCGTCGCCGGATCGCACAACTCATTGGACGGCCGGAGGCGACGCTAAGGCTCGAACGAATCGAACTCGATCTTCTGCCCTCGTCCTTGGAAACGGAGGCACTCGAAGACGAGGCGATCGATACACATCCGAGCGTCGAAGCCACACGCAAGCTTCTCGCTGCGGATGATGCGTGGGTCAAGCGGCGCCGCTTGGAAGGTAAACCGGATTTTCGTTTCGGCCTCGGGTACACCATCGTCGGTGATCGCAGCGACCCCGCCGGACGTTTGTCACCACCTAGCGACAATGGCCAAGACATTCTGGCCCTCAGCGTCGGTTTGAATATCCCTATCTATCGAAAGCGCATCGACGCCGGGGTCGCCGAGGCGATCGAGCGCACGCGCTCGGATGAGCGTTCGCTGAAGAACACGCAAGATGCTCTGCGCTACCGGCTTCAAGAAGCCGGCATCCGGCTTGTCTCATATCGCGAACGCAGCGAACTCTACAGCAAGACGATCATTCCCCAGGCCGAGGAGTCGCTGGCCTCGGCGGAAGCTGCTTATACGACCAACCAGCAGGACTTTCTCGACCTGCTCGATGCGGAGCGCATTCTCTTTCAGGTGCGCCTGATCTACGAACGACTCGTTGCTGATTACTGGTCGGCTTTGGCCGACATCGAATTCGCCGTTGGAAAGGCGTTTCCGCAAGGAGGACAGGATCAATGACACAAGACAACACGCCGGACCGCCCCACGGCCCCTTCGAAACGAGGACTCGTCGCGCGAGTGCGAAACCTATTGCCGTTCGGAACAAAGCGCCGTTCGGTAGACAAGCAAGCACTTTCTCTCCCACCCATGACACGCGGCATGCAGGCGTTCTCCCTGATCATGTTCTTCCTGCTTGGATCCGGGCTGACGGCGTTTTGGATCATCAATCCGCTTCAGATTCCCTTCATGCCGCAACCCATGCAAATGGCTGCGATGGAAGAATCGGCGCCTGCAGCGGATGCCGCGCCCGCTGCGGCCTACCAGTGTCCCATGCATCCCGAGGTCATGGAGTCCAAACCCGGAGAGTGCCCGATCTGCGGGATGGACCTCGTCAAGGTCGATACACCGGCCGGTGCCGGCGGCGGGGCACAGGCGCATACGGAAGAAAGCGCCGTCTACCAATGCCCCATGCATCCCGAGGTCATGGAGTCCAAGCCCGACGAATGCCCGATCTGCGGGATGGACCTCGTCAAAGTCGACCAGGTACCGGCGGCTTCGACAAAGAAGACCGCATCCGGCGAGCGGGAAATCCTCTACTGGTACGCGCCGATGGACCCGACCTATGTGCGGGATGGACCGGGCAAGTCTCCCATGGGCATGGATCTCGTGCCGAAATATGCCGACGAAAACATGGCTTCGGATGAAGGCGTCATTCGAATCGACCCCGTACAGGTGCAGAATATCGGTGTGGTCTCCGTACCCGCTCGTAGTGCGGATATTGCACGCCACAGCCGGACCGTCGGTATCGTCGACTACAACACCGAGAAAGTCGCCTGGGTGAATACGAAGTTCGAAGGATGGGTCGAAAAAACTTACCTGAACTTCGTGGGACAAGAAGTTCGCATCGGCGATCCCCTCTTCGAGATCTACAGTCCTGAGCTGGTCACGACACAGGAAGAGTATCTTCGCGCTCTGGAATACCGCGATTCCGTCGCCGAAAGCGGGCGAAGGGAACCTCTCGAACAAGCCGACAGTCTCCTTGCGGCATCGCGTCAGCGGCTGCGCTACTGGGATATCGACGACGTTCAAGTCGAGACTCTCAAGAGAACCCGGCAGATCAAGCGCACTCTCGTCGTGCGCTCCTCGATCAAAGGCCTCGTCGTCAAGATCATGGATGGCGCTCTCGAAGGTATGTACATCCGCCCCGGTATGAACCTCTACCAAATTGCTGATCTCTCGACCGTTTGGGTGCACGCCGATATTTACGAGACCGATATTCCCTGGATACGCGAGGGACGACAGGCTACCGTTTCTTTCCCCAACGATCCCACGCGCAAATACCGCGGCAAGGTACTCTTTCTTTACCCGGAAGTCTCCGAAAAAACTCGAACTCTGCGTGTTTGCATCGAAGTCGCCAATCCTGACGGAAAACTCCGCCCGGGAATGTACGCCGACGCCGACGTCGAAGGTCCACTGCTCAAGAACACCGTCGTCGTTCCACAGTCGGCCGTCATCCGTTCCGGCGAACGCAATCTCGTCTTTCTCGATCTCGGCGAAGGTCGTTTCGCCTCACGTGAAGTCGTGCTCGGCGTGAGGGGTGAGGGCGACGATATTCAAATTCGCTCCGGTATTGCCCCGGGCGATCTCGTCGTCACCCAAGCCCAGTTCATGCTCGACTCCGAGGCCAGGATCCAAGAAGCCATCGCCAAGTTCATGAAACGTGGAACCGCGTCCGCTGCAACGGACGAGGCGCCCATGCCTGCTGAGCATCAGCACTGAGAGGCGCGCCATGATTGAAGCCATCATCGAATCTTGTGTTAGGAACAAGTTTCTCGTCGTGGTGCTGACGGCGGCCGTCGTCGCCGCCGGAATCTTCGCCATGATGAATATTCCGCTCGATGCCATTCCCGACCTTTCCGACGTACAGGTCATCATCTTCACTTCTTTTCCCGGCCAGGCCCCTCAGGTCGTGGAGGATCAAGTCACCTATCCTCTGACGACCAAGATGCTCTCCGTACCGTACTCGAAGGTGGTCCGAGGGTATTCCTTCTTTGGATTCTCTTTTGTCTACATCATCTTCGAAGATGGAACCGATCTCTACTGGGCTCGTAGTCGCGTTCTCGAGTACCTCTCCTCGATTCAGGGGACTCTGCCTCGGAACGCCAAGGTCGAACTCGGACCCGACGCCACGGGGGTCGGCTGGGTTTATGAATACGTTCTGAAATCGAACAACCACTCTCTTGCTGAGCTTCGTTCGATTCAGGATTGGTATTTGCGCTACGAGCTCACCAGCGTTGAGGGCGTCTCCGAAGTCGCCAGTGTCGGCGGCTTCGTCAAGCAATACCAGGTTACCGTCGACCCCGTCAAGTTACGCTCCTACGACATTCCTATTTCCAAGATCATTCGAGCCGTTAGACGAAGCAACAACGACGTCGGCGGACGTCTCGTTGAACTCGGTGAAACCGAGTTCATGGTCAGAGGCCTCGGGTATATCAAAAGTCTCGCCGATCTCGAGAACATCCCAGTCGGCGCGAGCAAGGACGGAACGCCCATTCTGCTCAGAGACATCGCTGAGATCGGCATTGGACCCGACTTGCGGCGCGGACTCGTTGAGCTCAACGGAGAAGGCGAAGTCGCCGGCGGCGTGATCATCATGCGTCTCGGAGAAAACGCGCTGACAACGATCGAAAACGTCAAGGAAAAGCTCGAGCAACTGAAAGCCGGGCTTCCTGAAGGCGTCGAGATCGTCCCTGTCTACGATCGATCGACCCTGATCGAGCATGCGATCGAAGTTCTCGAGAGAAAGCTCACCGAAGAGTTGATCGTCGTCGCTTTGGTCTGCGTCGTATTCTTGTTGCACTTCCGCAGCGCTTTCGTTGCCGTCTTCACCTTACCGGTGGGCATCCTGATCTCCTTTCTCGTGATGTACATGCTTGACATCAATGCGAACATCATGTCGCTTGGGGGGATAGCCATCGCGATAGGAGTGATGGTCGATGCGAGCGTCGTGATGGTCGAAAATGCGCATAAGCATCTCGAGCATGCTCGATCGCTCGGCAAACCCTTCAAGCATGATGAGATCATCATCGAGGCCTCGAAGGAGGTCGGACCGGCGCTTTTCTATAGCCTACTGATCATCACACTTTCCTTTCTTCCGGTCTTTACGCTGCAAGCTCAAGAAGGCAGACTCTTCCGACCGTTGGCCTTTACGAAGACTTTCGCGATGGCCGCGGCAGCGGTCTTGGCCATTACCATCATCCCGGTACTGATGTCGTTCCTGGTTCGCGGTAAGATTCGACCGGAATCCAAGAACCCCCTGAGCCGCTTCTTCATCTGGGCCTATCAGCCCATGATTCACTTCGTCCTGCGCTTCCCCAAGACCGTCATTCTCGTAGCGATCTTGATCACCGTCATAACGATCATCCCCTTCAATCGCCTCGGTGGAGAATTCATCCCGCCGCTTTACGAAGGTGACTTTCTGTGGATGCCGACGACGGATCCCGGGATTTCTCTGACGAAAGCGAAAGAAGTTCTGCAACAAACGAACAAGATCATTGCTCAGTTCCCGGAAGTCCATCACACCTTCGGAAAAATAGGAAGGGCGGAGTCATCGACGGACCCCGCCCCCCCATCGATGGTCGAAACGACGATCATGCTCAAACCGAAGGATGAATGGCCTCAGCAGCCGATCAAGCGCTTCTACTCATCCTGGCCTCTGCCGGAGAAGGTGCGCGAGACACTGCAGCATTTGTGGCCGGAAACCGCACCGGCGCGAAGCCCGCAAGAACTCGATCGAGCGATCAACGACGCGATCAAGATTCCCGGACTGACGAATGCCAGCATGGAAGGGCCGATCAAGATCCGCCTGGACATGCTGACCACGGGAATCCGAGCTCCGGTCGGAATCAAGATCGCCGGCGATGATCTGCAGACGCTTCAACGCATCGCCAGTGAAGTCGCCCAGGTCGTGGAGACGATTCCGGGAACGCTGTCGGCCTATCCGGACAAGGCCTTTGGCGGGCGCTATCTCGACTTTGTCGTCGATCGTGCCGCTGCTGCTCGTTTCGGTCTAACGGTCGGCGACATTCAGGACGTCATCATGACGGCCATCGGCGGAATGAATGTCACGCAGACGGTCGAAGGACTCGAGCGATATCCGGTCAATGTCCGATATCAGCAGGAGTTGCGCGACGATCCGGAGAAACTCGCACAGGTCCTCGTTCCCACACCGCGGGGCGAGCACATTCCGCTCGAACAGCTTGCCGAGATCAAGATCAACGACGGTCCGCCCTCGATCAAGAGCGAAAATGCCCGGCTGAATGCTTGGATTCAGGTCAGCATTCGCGAAGATGAGGTCGACATGGCCACCTACGTCGACCTCGCCAAGAAAGCCGTCGCGGAGAACATCAAACTACCCCCCGGCTACAGCTTGCGGTGGAGCGGGCGTTACGAGTACATGGAACGAGCACGAGAGCGCTTGATGCTTGTGCTCCCGCTGACGCTCTTGATCATTTTCTTCCTCCTCTACATGCACTTCAAGAATATCCCGGAAGTGTTGATCGTCCTGCTGGCCATTCCGTTCTCCTTGGTGGGAGGCGTATGGCTGATGTACTTGCTGGACTATAATATGAGTGTCGCCGTTGCCGTCGGATTCATCGCTCTTGCCGGCCTAGCTGCCGAAACCGGTATCGTGATGCTCGCCTATCTCGACGAGGTGTACAAACGGCGTAAGCGAGAAGGGCGGTTGAAAACGATCAGCGATCTGTACCAGGGAATCATCGAAGGGGCCGTGCTTCGTGTTCGCCCGAAACTGATGACCGTGGCAACCACCGTCATCGGTCTGCTGCCGGTCATGGCCGGTAACGTATTCGAATCGGGGTCCCAGGTCATGCAACGCATCGCCGCCCCGATGGTCGGTGGCATGTTGAGCGCCACCGTTCTGACTCTTCTCATCATTCCGGCCATCTACATGGTCTGGAAGGGCGCCGTCCTGAGGCGGGAGATCCGCCACGGGCTACATGACGACGCCGACATGGCTTGAACCACTCGGCGAGACAGCTCGCCGTAACAACGAAAGGATCCATGATTATGAAGAACATTCTCTCCGCAATTCTCGCCTTCGGGCTCGTTGCCGTCCTTGCCGTCGCCCCCGCTGCTGCACATGGAGGCGAAAAGCATGGCTCGATGAAACACGGCGCGATGAAGCACGGTGGCGCCGCCTTCCATTCCCTGCACAAGAACTACGAGCAGATCCGCGCCTCGCTGGCCGACGATTCCCTCGATGGCGTGGCCAAAGCCGCGCGCTCGATCGCCAACCGCGCCGGACGTCTCGCCACCGCCTTCGATGCCGCAGATGCCGGGGTCTCCGCCGGAGATGCGGCCGCAACCAAGGCCTTGCTTCCGAAGATCAAGGATGCCGCCAAGACTCTGTCGACGGCTTCGGACCTCGAAGCGGCCCGCGCCGCCTTCGGCGATCTCTCGGCATCCATGGTCACTTACCGTGACATGATCCAAGGGAAAAAGCCGGTCGTGGCCTTCTGTCCGATGGTCGAGAAGAAGTGGCTGCAAACCGGCGAGGATATCGGCAACCCCTTCGGCGGAAAGAAAATGGCGCGCTGTGGAGAAATCGTCTCCAAATAGAAGATAGGATTCTTGCCGGAGGAGTGCCGACAAAGCCTCCTCCGGCATCGCATCCTGCTTTGCTTGCACGGCCCGCTGAATGACACGAACACACGTTCAATCCGGTGGTTCGCCGAACGTCCATCAACCTCGATGGATTGTTCTCTTTCTTGGCTGCGAATCACCCTGAATCTTGAAAGGGAGGGTGAGACATGCTGTCTCCGCTTCTGGAACAGAGCGCGCTGCCTAATCTGCATCCGGCTTTGATTCACTTTCCGATCGCGTTGATTTTCGTTGCCTTGCTCTTCGACATCGTGACCCTCATGCACCGGCGTCGCTGGTCCGACCAAGCGGCGATGCTTCTTTGGGGACTCGCTGCGCTCTCCGCACTCGCTGCTTATTTCAGCGGTCGCGACGCCGTCGACGGCCTTGGCGTGCTCGATCCGAGCGTACAGGGTGCCGTCGTCTCTCACGCAGATCTCGGCTATTGGACGATGCTTGCCACTTGCGCGTTTGCAGTGGCTCGCGGCGTTTTCGCTTTCATCGCACGCGACGACGAACGAATCGAGCGTGTACCGATTCGCATCGCGCTCACGCTGCTCGCGCTCGGGCTTTCCGGCCTCGTCGGCTTGACGGCTGATCGCGGCGGCGCGCTCGTCTATCGGCACGGAATCGCGGTGAGCAAAGTCGAAATTCCGCAAGAGCCATCTCGGTCCGAGACCACCGCCTCGTCCGCCGAGGAGCGTTTCTTCGTCGAAGATGATGGTACGGCGACATGGAATCCCGCAGCCGGAGACGGAAGCGCGCTCGCCACGCTCGTCGAGATGCGTTTCGATGGCACGCTCGAGGAAGACACTTCGGCCGAAGCCTCGGCGGAAGGGCTGACTCTCTCCGTGGATGGGAAGGGCTTCCTGCTCTGGCCGCAGACGCTTGGCGACGTGCAGGCTGCGGCAACACTGGATCTTTCGTCTTTCGAAGGATCCGTTGGAATCGTTCACCATTTCCGCGACGCTGAGGCCTATGGCGTATTTCTCATCTCACCCGAAGGGCACGCTTTGGTCGATTACCGTGACGCTGCGGAGAATTTCTTAGACAAGACCGAGGGTTTCGATTCTTACGGTACGGAAACCCTCGTGGTTTCCTCCGCCGGCTCGCACTTGAAGGGCTTTCTCCGAGATGAGATGGTCAACCACGGTCACATCGACGCTCCTCCCGATGGAAAGGTCGGCCTTTTCCTTTCGGGGCGGGGTCGCATCACGGTCCTCGAAGTGACGATCTATCCGATAGAAGAAGAATAGTACGACACTCTGCTTCAGCAAAAAAAGGCGGCACACCAAGTGCCGCCTTTGCTTTTTTCTGCCCGACTCGCTCGAGTCGAATCTACTGGAGCTGGAAACCCGACACTGTAGAACTGAGCTGCTCCGCCAATCGCGTCAACTCTTGTGCCGCGCACTTCGTCGATTCCGCGGTGATCGATCCGTGCTGAGTGGTCTGCGACACGGTCTGCAGGCTCTGCGCGATCTCTCGACTGGCGTTTCCGGCACCTTCGACATTGCCCGCCATGCGGTCTGCGGAGTCGGATTGCTCTTGGACCGCGCTGGTGATTTTCGTTTGCAGATCATCGATTCTGCTGATCGATTGAGACACATCGGTCATTGCGCCGACCGCCGACTGAATTCCTGATTGTATCGAACGAATGAAACCTCCCACCGACTCGGCCGCGCTCGCCGCAGACGCCGCAAGCTCCTTGACCTCGGTGGCAACGACTGCGAAACCCTTGCCCGCTTCACCCGCTCGCGCGGCTTCGATCGTTGCGTTGAGTGCGAGTAGATTCGTCTGGTCCGCCACAGAGCCGATCTGCTCGGCCGCGGCTTCGATCTCGCGTCCGACCTGCTCGAGTTGGGACATCTGCTCGGATGCGTTCGCTGAAACGGTCACCGCGCTTCGCGCCTCATCGGAAACACGCTGAGCATGCTCGGCGATTTCTCGGATCATCTCGGCGATGCTTCTCGATTCTGCCAGCAAATCACCGACGGAACCATCGACGTTGCTTGCCGCCTGCGAAACACGCTGGACCGACTCGCTGGATGATTCCGTAGAATTGTAGAGTTCGTCGCTCGTTGCGGTCAGCTCTTCCGCCGCGGATGCGACCAGTGTTGCCTGCTGACCCATGTTGTCGATGACCGAACGTGTGTTTTGCAGCATCGCCTGAGCTGCTTCCGCTAGAACGGCAAGTTCATCGTTGCCCGTCACGGGAAGCGTCCGTTCTCGCAGGTCCCCTTTGGCGATCGCCGCCATCATCGTCGATAGTGGGGGCAGAAGCGTACGAATACCCTTCGACATGCGCAAACCGACAACGGCCCCCACGGCGATCGCCGCCCCCGCGATCAGGAGCGCGATCAGTACCATGCTGAGGCGCTGCTGGGCCAGTCGAGCCTCGTTGAGGACGAGTACGATTCGACCGAGCGGCTCGTTCTCGAAGTTGAGACTTTGGGAAATGAAAAGCCTCCCATCGATCACCTGATCGTTGCCCAGCGACGTGTCGCTGATCTGCTCCGGAATGGTTAGGTCGGTCGGCTCGGAAAGCAGCACTTCCCCTTCGCTGTCGAATACGACAAGGCCTAGGAAGAACGGGTCTTGCTGCAACAAAGCCAGTGTCTCGCGCATGGAATCGCTCGAACCGAGAGCCATGGCCAAGCCCAGGGAACCTGCTGCAGAATCTCCCATATAGACAGCGTGCTCGCTAAACGACTCCCGTGCATCCTTGGCGTGCAGATGGCTGAGGATGCCCGCGGTCGCGAGTATCCCGATGCTGGGAACGAGAATCGTCGCCAGAATGATCTTGGCGGAAACGCTAAGGCTGCGTTTCCGCTTATGTTCTTCTCCAACTGTAGGCTGGTTCATTTTGCGAGTCTCTCGATAACCCCCGCCAGGATCGGACCCAAGTTTTGTGCATCGGTCACCGTGATCTGAGTGTTTTTCGATAGATCCGTACTTCCCAACTCTGCTGCATCCGCCACCGAAACCTTGGACGCACTACCATCCGGCATGCCTGCGGTCACCAAGTAGACAACCTTGTTTCCGGAAAGCGAGGCTTTCGCCTCTACGCCGACGACGACGGTGCCGAACTTCGCATCGTGCAGGATCGTGCTGGCGCGGGGACCGATCACCAGGGCATAGTCGTATTGATCCGCTTTGGCCACGACCTTCTGCTTGGCCGAATAATCCGCCACCGCAAGAAGATCGACCTTGTATTCGTGAACGGTGTGCCCTGCTAGGGAGCCCTTCACCGAGTTCCAAATCTTGCGGTCCTTCATCGAGTAGAGTGTCATGAACTCCCCTGCCGATACCGGCACCGAAGCCGCTGCAGCGATGAGGGCAAGAACGAGAAGAGAAACCAGGGTGGGCCGACGACGCCGGGAACTCGAAGCATTTTTCATCTTGCCTTCCTCCATCGTCAGAACCAGAAGATCAGCGATGCCATGTGCATCGAAGGAGAATCCGTCAGGGAGTCGGCGACCGCCGACGGTGCTCGACCGAAGTCTCGAATTCGCGTCCATTGATGCTCGTAGCGTAGGCGGGAATTCTTCTCGTATTGCCATTCGATTCCAAGTGTCGATCTCGTGCGATCGAAGGGTGTGAACGCTGCTTGATCATTGGTATCGGCTTCATCCCGACGTCCAATGAGCTTGACCCAGAGATCTTCACGGTACTGCTTGAACTTCCACCCTGCTTCGACGAACCAGGCCTCCATCGTGTAACTCGTCGTGCTCACATTCGGCGTGACCGGCAATGCGCCATCGGGAAGAGCTCCAGGGCTCTGCTCGATATCCGCTGTACCCCATTCCATCTTGATTTCCAGACGGGGATAGCGAAGTTCGGCATTGACACCGGTCATCGTGATGTCCAGCATTCCGTTCGGATCCCAACTTCCTTGATATCGAGACAGCCCGAAACCGAGAGGTATGCTGTAGAGCTGATACAGTACGCGAGCGACGATGGCTTTGTCGTCGTTGTTGTCACGGGTACCCGCTTCATTTTGGATCAGTCCGTCACGAGGACGTATGGCTCCCGGTGGAGTTCCGTCGGCAAAATTGACGGTATTCGAGTCGAGTGCCGCCGGATCACTGTTTGCCAGGCCGGTGATCACGGCCAGCGTTCCGGAAAGGACACCGGTCTCGCCGGCCCATATACCCTCGATGGAGACGCCGTAATCCGACCAGCCGATGCCCTGCGCAATCTGTGCGTTGGGGTTGATGACCGGTGCTAGGACCGTGGCGGTGAATGGCGAACTCATCAGACTTTGACGGAAGCTCGGCTTTTCTTCATTGTATTTCAGGAAGGGTACGAGAAACTTGCCGATACGCACATTCAACCAATCCCGTGGTTGCCACAAAGCATAACCGTAGTTCAGTGAGACAACGGATCCGTTGCGAGCCATCTCGATTTCCGAGGAAATGGTCAACGTATCGCTGATGACGACATCGAGAAAAAGCGTGAACTCTCGCAATTGAATCTGAGAATCGCTGAGATCCATTTCGGCAAGCTCGGGTCCACCTTTCATCTTCATGTAGTGGGCGTTTCCATACCCGCTCCAGTTCAGTTCAGCTGCGGGCGTTGCGGGTAGGATCAGAGCGCAGAGAAGAAATGCCGACAATCGTTTTGCGCGCATGCTATGACTCCGCGAATTGCACCCGAAGTTTTTCCGGGCTGACGTCTTGTCTATTCGTCGTAAGCTGGAGAAACTTTACTGCCGAGATAACAAAAGTAATGTCGCAACAATAGGACACAGCCGAATCCGAGATTTCCCCACGCTGCGACTCGGGCGGCGGCCGCGGTGCCACCTCCGTCGCACCCGAGGCCTTCTCCTCTTTCACCCGATGTCTGAGTTGGACTTTTCTCTTTCAGCTAGGCCGATGCGCACGCGATCCAAGACCCTAAAACGCCGCGCGATAAGATCGCGGCGAACGATGGTTCGCGGCTAGCCGTGTGGTGTGCCTTGGCGGCCCGGCGCAGCCTTTTTCCTCCGAGAAACACACCGGTGACCGGGGCAAGGCAGCCCGCTCAAAGCCGGGAAACCCGTGAAAGAGGGTTTGGCTACGAGACCGTGCCTGTGGCTACCGCGCAGGATCAAGAAGGTGCGCCCGGCATCGCGGCGATAGGGCAGCTCGCATGGGCTAGACACCACGATGGGCACCCGTTGGGTGGGTGCTCGCCTTTCTGAACACCGTCGGCGGGCCCGCACCCGACCGACTCTCGAGTGCGCTTTCGTGAAAGCTTTTGGAACAATGCAGACTCCGAGTACCGTCTAGAGTCCGATCCGGATTGACTCTTGACCATTTGTCGCCGAAGAAGGCCGAGCAAGATACCGGCTAAGTCGTTTTTCCGCTTGTCGAAAGAAGACGACAAGGCTCAAGAAAACGCTTGAGCCGCGTCATGATTTTTCTAGCTCCGTCCCCAGAACTCGCTACCATGGTCGGGACTGCCAGCACTGGAGAAGCGAGATGTTGGGTATTCCGAAGTTCCGGCTCCTTCCTGCGATCCTCGGGATCGGCTTGGTCGGGTGCGGGAATCCCGAAATCACGGTCTATCAGGTACCCAAAGCACCCCAACCGCCGGCGCAAGCAGCTGCTGCACCGCAACCGGCGCAGGCCGCCCCATCCGCGGGCATTCTTTGGAAAGTCCCACCCGGCTGGATCGAGAAACCGGCCTCGGGAATGCGGCTTGCCAGTTTCGAGATGCCCACCGCCGATGGGAAGGGTGATTGCTCGATCATCACGCTCGCCGGCGACGGTGGCGGCACTTTGAACAATCTCAATCGATGGAGGAGTCAGCTCGGGCTCGATCCGATTCCCCCTTCCGAACTCGACTCCGCAATGAGCACGAGGACCGGCGGTTTCGGCGACTACAGCTTCTTTAGAATCGTCAATCCCGAGGTCGATGAGAAAGCCTTCCTCGTTTCCATCATTCACACCGATAGAGGTGCGTTGTTCGTCAAACTCACGGCAAGCCGTCGATCCATCGATTCTCTGACGGAGCCCTTCCAAGCTCTTAGCGATTCGATCCACATTCCGGACGAGTAGCCCCCGTTCTGCTCTCGTCGAGGGTTGCATGATGCTCCGTTCTCTCCTTCGTGCTCTTTCTCACCCCAGGGTTTTTTTCTTCTGTTGCATTTGGTTGATCGTACTACTCACAGTTGGAACGATCGCGCAGCGTGATCTCGGGCTGTACCTTGCCCAAGAAAAATATTTTTCTTCTTGGTTTCTGTTCGTAGGCTTTCTGCCCTTGCCCGGTGGTCGTTTGACCATGCTGCTGACCTTCATCAATCTCGCTCTTTTTCATACGAAGAAGACCCTTTGGCGACCAAAGAAGATCGGCGTACTGATCACTCACTTCGGTGCTTTGCTCCTTCTGGTCGGCGGTTTTCTCACGGCCTATTTTTCGAGCGAAGGCACCATGGTCATCAACGAGGGCGAAACGGTTTCTTTCGTCTCGAGCGACGAGGTCAAAGAACTCGTCTTGGCCGATCAGAACCACCCCGACTACGACGAGATCACGGCCATCCCCGAGGCACTCTTGAAGGTCGGTTCGACTTTGACACATCCTAATATCCCAGGATCGTTCGAAGTTCTCGAATACTATCGGAATTGCCGGCCGGTTCCCCGTAAGAACCAAGATTCCGGGCCCTACCGCGGTCTCGCCGAACGCTTTGAACTCGAACGAATTCCGGAAGCACAAGAACGTCAACAAAACCGTGCGGGGATCGTCTTGAAGGTATCGGGGATCGATGAGCAAAATGACGGCATCTACGCCCTTTACGAGCGTTCTCCCATGCTGCAGACCCTTTCCGACGGCCAGCGCACCGTCGCTCTAGTTCTCCGGCGGGAACGCACCTACTTGCCATTCAGCCTCGAGCTGCTGGATTTCCAGCAGAACCTTCATCCTGGAACCGGGATGGCGAAAAGCTACCGCTCAATCGTCAATCTGCATCAGGGCGAAACGAGTCGGCGAGTCGTCATCCAGATGAATGAACCTCTGCGCCTAGCCGGTCGAACGTTCTTCCAAGCCTCTTTCTTCAAAGGGAACAACACCGAAACCACCGTGCTGCAGGTCGTCAAGAACTATGGGCGCATGTTTCCCTATATCTCGAGCATCATCATGTGCATCGGCCTCTTGATTCATCTGGTGATCAAAGTCCCCGGGCTGATCGCCAAGAAGAAAAGCGAGAGTAACGCATGACGAAGAGCTTTTACGACAAATCGTTCGTATACCGCAGGACGAGACGCTCGGCGGTCGGCGTCAAGACATGGCTCGCCGTTTTCGCCGTTCTCTTGGTTGTTGCTGGTTGCAGCGTTTCCCTCGCAGGCGAGCCGGGCATTGCTGAATTGCCGGTACAGCATGACGGTCGAGTCAAGCCGATCGACACGTTCGCCCGCGTACTGCTGCTGAGCGTCTATGGTAAGCGGTCGCTTCCGGATATGTCGGCGCTCGACTGGTACTTCGAAGTGGCTGCCGATAAGCCTGCCTTTCGCACGCGTCCGATCTTTCATCTGCGCAATCCCGAGTTGGTCTATGCACTGCAACTACCAGAACGAAAGAAACGACTTTACACCTTCGAGGAGTTATCCGAAGCCACTCTCAAACATCGCGACTATCTGCATGAGTTGTACCAAAAGGAGTATGAGCAACGTTCTCTGATCGAAAGACAGCTCGTCGAGACCTACATCGGGCAACTTCGAGTCGATGAAGTCCGCCGTTCCTTCAGTTGCCTGCTGGCGGTTTTCAAGATCCAGAACCCGGAACTGGCGGCTGAATTCGATCTTCAGCCGAACCAGGCAGCGTCTTACTATTATTTTGCTCAACGCAGCGATGTCCTGGAGAAAGTCATTGATTCGATCCGCTCGAAGGAAGAAGAGGAGTGGAACGCTAGAGATCTGGAAATCGTCCAACTGGTCAATGCGCTCAATCGCGTCCGCCAAGATCTCAGTGCAAACGGTGCGGCTGTCGTTCCCGCGCGTGCCGATAGTCCAACGGGAGAATGGCGCAGCCCCTGGGCATTGATGAACAGTCCGAAGCTCAGTAATGAAGAGCGTCAAACGCTCGATACGTGGGCAGCCATTCTCGAAGCAGAGTCGAACGGCCGACGGGATTCGGCAAACGGAAAGGTCGCCGAACTTTTCGAGACCTTCGCTGCGAATCGTGGTGGTGTCGCCATGGATTCTCGGCTACGCCTTGAAACCTGGATGAGTAGGACGGAACTCTTCTACAAGAGCGTCGCGGCCTATATCGCCGGTTTCTTGGTCTTGGGAGCAAGTTGGCTCGTTTGGCCGAACTTTCTCCGCCGCTGCTCTTTGGCGCTGCTGATTCTCGGTGTGTCTCTTCATGGCGGTGGACTCTTGGTGAGAATGCTCGTCATGGGACGGCCTCCCGTATCCACACTCTACGAGAGTGTGATCTTCGTCGGCTTCATCGGAGCACTGACCGGACTGATCGTCGAACTCGTGCGTCACGACGGCTTCGGCTTGATCGTCGGCAACGTCATGGGAGCCGTATTGCATTTCGTAGGCTTTTCATATGCAGCGGACGGGGACACGATGGGCATGCTCGTCGCGGTTCTCGACTCCAATTTCTGGCTGGCGACTCACGTCGTGACGATCACGATCGGCTATGGTTGCGCGCTCGTCGCCGGTTTGGTGGGACATGTCTATCTCTTCCGAGCGGCTTTGCCCGGTGATCATCGCAAGGTTCTAAGCGCCCTGTCGCGCAACATGAACGGGCTGAATCTCGTCGCCCTCTTTTTCACCCTCTTTGGAACCATTCTCGGGGGAATCTGGGCCGACCAGAGCTGGGGCCGTTTTTGGGGCTGGGATCCGAAGGAAAACGGCGCGCTGCTGATCGTCATGTGGCAGTTGATGCTGATCCACGGTCGTCTGGCCGGCTACACCGGACCTCGCGGAATGGCCGCAGGTTTGATCCTCAACAACATCGTCGTGGCGCTGGCTTGGTTCGGGGTGAATCTGCTGAACGTCGGTTTGCACTCGTATGGGTTTACCGACTCGGTCGCGATGAAGCTCGCCGCGTTCTGCCTGCTGGAAATCGCGCTGGCATCGGGCGGTTACTTCCTCGCGCGAAGAAGAGCCGCTTCTCCGGCGTAGCCTGGATCGCTTCGTGAGCCGACGCTCCGTCGTAGTCCGCCGAACACGTCGACGGGCTCGTCTCGATTCGTGGGCCCTGGTGCTCGAAGCCTTGGCGATTCCCTACAGGATCCACCGCCCCGACGGGGCCTTCCGCCATCACTCGCTGGTCGTCGAGCAGCGGGATGCCGAGCGCGCCCGAGCGGCACTCGATGGGACCGATCGTGAAGAAAACGAGCACACGGAGGTTGCGACAGAGACGATTCCGGATCACGGTCCATCCTCCGCGCCGTTCATCGTTGCCGTCGTTCTGCTGGTGATCTATTGGCTGAGTGGGCCGAGCGGCAGTCCTGCACGGCCGGAGCTTTTCATTCGCGGCAGCGCCGATACCGAACGGATTCTCGCCGGCGAATGGTGGCGAATCCTGACGGCGTTGAGCCTGCACGCTGATGTCAGCCACCTCTTGGGAAACCTCCTTGCCGGCGCTCTCTTTCTTGGGTTCACCGCGCGTTGGCTCGGTGGCGGCCTAGCGAGCGCCCTAGCTGTAGCCTCCGGCGCCGCGGGCAACTTCGCCACTGCGCTGTACTACGGCTCCGATCATCTCTCTGTGGGCGCGTCCACCGCCATCTTCGGAACGCTGGGCATTCTCGCGGGACTACAATTCATCCGGCGCGGCAAGGCTGGATCGTTTCATTCACGACGACGGCGCTGGTTCCGGGCCTGGCCCGTTCTCGCAGCCTGCTTGGCGCTCTTCTCCATGCTCGGTGTCAGCGGTGAGCGCGTCGATGTCGTCGGCCACGCCGCAGGCTTGTGTGCCGGCCTGCTGATCGGCATTCTGACCCCCTTCCTGCCGCGGCTCGGTGCGTGGCAGGATCGAAGCCTCGGTATCGGAGCCGCTTTGCTGATGGCCGTGGCGTGGTTGCTTGCCCTCGGAGGCATTTGACGAGGGGAGGATGGCTCTTGGTCGGCTATTCGCTTGCGGGGCCGGGCACGAGAGCGCGGGTCAGGTCTTCGGGCGTGGGGCGACAGAGGATATCGTCTTCGATACGTATACCGCCGCAGGGCATGAGTTCTTCGACGAGATCCCAGTTGATCGCCGAGGCATCCTGGCCGGCGCGCAGTGGTGTGAGAAGAATCTCGATGAAGTAGAGTCCGGGTTCGATGGTCACGACCTGACCTTCTTCGAGTCGACGAGTATTGCGCAGAAAAGGGTGTCGTTCCGGGGGCGCTATGACACCACCGGCCGGACCGGCCTGTCGCCCGCCGATATCGTGGACTTGGATGCCGAGATGGTGCCCCACCCCGTGGGGCATGAAGGGGAGGGTAAGACCTCGCGTGAAAGCCTCCTCGCCGCCGACCTTGAAGACTCCAGTCTCTGCAAGCAATGCTGCGATACGCCGGTGACACTCCATGTGGATCTCTGTATAGCACCGCCCCGGCGTCACCATCGCCACCAAGTCACGCTCGAGACCGTCCATGGCTTCGAGCAAGCTCCTAAACTCCGCCGGTACATCGTCGTGAACCCATGTGCGTGTGATGTCCGAGGCATATCCCTCGAAGCCGGCCCCTGCATCGAGCAGCAAGACTTTTCCCGGCGCCGCTTCCCGTCCCCGCTTGTGTTGGTAGTGCAGGATCGATGCTTTCTGATCGAGCGCGACGATGGCTTCGAATGGAAGTTCCCGTTCGATCTGATCCGAACCGCGAAGATAGGCCCAGTGAATCTCCCTTTCGCTTCCACCGGCTAGGAATGCTTCACGTCCGGCCATGTGCCCCGCAGCACCTTTTTCCGCAGCCACACGCATCAGCCTGATTTCGTGATCCGTCTTCACCGCTCGGTACCAATCCAGCGGAGCCATCAAGGCCGGTGGCTCTACGAGACTCTCGTCGATGCCCACTTCCGCGGCGGCTTGCGGCGAATTGCCCACATAGGCGATGCCCTCGAGTGATCCCAGGACGCTGGAGATCTGCGCGAAGGATGCCACTTCCTCGAGTCGCAAGGCCTCCTCCCAGTAGGAATGCGGCGGCGGCGTGGTATCGTACCAATAGTCGGTGGGCCGCACGCGCACTGCGATCGGCGTCTTGCCCGGAACGGCTAGCAATACGTGTTCCGGCCCGGCGAGAGGGGTCCATCGACGAAAATGCGGGCAGGAGAAGAATGCGATTTCTTGATCGTCGGCGTGGTAGGTGGCCGACCGGCCCGCGTGAAAGAGAACACCACGCAGCGCCGGACCGGACTTTGCCGCCAACTCGAGGGAATCGGCCAACCAGGAGTCCAAACGCGCTAGATGCTCCGCGTAGAGCTTCGTCTCGGTCATCATCGTTCCTCGCTCGGTAGGACGGCTGTGAAACGTCGTCTCCCGAGGATACCAGCCTCGCGACGAAGAGCACTCACACGCGAGTGAACCGGGCATGAAGGGTTCTCGGCGGACGAGACCGAACCCTGCGTTCGATTGCGGGGCGGAGGGGGTGGAGAGTAGGATGCCCCGCTCGAAAGATGAGTTCTTGACGAAAAATTGAAGAATCATGAATCCTCTTGATCGAGGATCGAAGGAGACGGCAATGAATACAAGAGTTCTTTACATGTCCGGGCGACGCCGCGCGCTCGTCACGACCGTTGTCTTGCTGTTCGTACTGAGTCTTGCCGCTTGCGGCTCGGACGAGAAGACATCGGGCAGCGGTACCGCGACCGAAGCCGCAACCGAGGCGGCAACCGGGGCGGCCTCGGCGAGCAGCGAGGGCCAAGTCATCAAGTTGGTCATCGAGGGCAACGATCTGATGCAGTTCAATCTCAGCGAGCTGCGCGTTCCTGCGGGATCCACGGTCGAGTTGACACTCAAGCACGTCGGCAAGCAGACCCGTGAGATCATGGGTCACAATCTCGTGATTTTGAACCAGGGCGTCGATCCGATGGAATTCGGGATGGCTGCGGCCCAGGACAAAGAAAACGACTACCTGCCCCCGAGCCTAAAGGACCAAGTCCTCGTGCATACGAAGCTGATCGGCGGAGGAGAGGAAGACACCATCACCTTCCAAGCCCCGGCAGCGGGCACCTACGACTTCCTCTGCTCTTTCCCCGGTCACTTTGCGATGATGAAAGGAAAGTTCATCGTCGAATGACCGAGTGCATCGGATTGGAAGCGAGCAAAGCTCCCGAAAGAGTCCTCATTCGCTAGGTTCGTCGGGAGCAATGTTCAAGCATTTTTCATGGCCATCGCCGGAAGAGAAGGTGCGGACGCCTTCTTCTTCGGCGAGCGCCATGTGGATCAGCCGGCGTTCGTAGGCGCCCATCGGCGATAGCGCGATCGTTTCGCCGCTTTGCCGCACCTCTTCCGCCGTGCGGCGCGCGTGCGCGATCAGTCTCGATTCACTTTCAGCGCGCCATCCATCCGAATCAAAGGTGACGCGGGTTTCGATGCGACCGTCACGTTGCAGCACGCGGTTCGCTAGAAACTGAAGCGCATCGAGCCCCTTTCCATCGTCTTGGAGCAGGTACTCGCTATCCTCACCGTCGAGTGAAACCCGCAACCCCACGTCGCTTTGAATGATCTCGCGCACCCGCAAGTCGAGATCGAGACCCTCGATCATCGTCGCAGAAAGATGGCGGAGAATCTGCTCGGCATCGGTGACCGAGGCTTCAGGCAACAGGGGCGGCAATTCGGGAACATGCTCGTCGCGCGGCGATCGTGGGCGGCCGGCTCCGCCACCTCGATCGCGCCTCTCGCGGTGACGCCCGCCTCGTGGCTCCCGGTCGCGATAGCTTCCTCTTCCCTCGTCGCTGCGTGCGGGCGCCGGATGGGCACCCGGCTGGTACCACGCCTCGATCTCGAGATCCTCACTGTCCTCTCCGAGAGGACCGACGCTAGGCGAACGTGTCACCTCGAAACCGATATCTTGGCGGGTCGCCTTGAACTCCCGGCGTGCTTTCCCAAGCGCCTCAGCCAAATCGCGCCCGGTAAACCTCATCTTCTTGTTGCTCATACGTTGATCCTCCTCGACCACCCCTCGGCACTCTTCACGCGCCGGCCTTGGCCTTTCCTGCGGCTGGTGTCGTACTTCCCGCTGCCTGTCGGTTGATCAGGAGCTGCTGCAATATTCCGAAGACGTTGCTCGAGAGCCAGTAGAGCACGAGTCCACTGGGCATGTTGAGAAACATGTAAGTGAAAATGAACGGCATCATCAGCATCATCCGCTGTTGGGATTTCTGCTGTGGATCTTCCGTCTTCGTAGCCGTCATCAACTGCTGAAGCAGCATCGTTGCACCCATGAGAATGGGCGTGATCCAGTAGGGATCGGCAATGGACAGGTCGTGGATCCATCCGACGAAGGGCGCGCCGCGAAGCTCGGCACTGACGCTGAGCACCTTGTAGATGCCGAAGAAGATCGGCATCTGCAGCAAGAGCGGAAGGCAGCCGATGAGCATCGCCGCAGGATTGACACCTTCTCGGCGGTAAAGCTCCATCGTCTCCTCCTGCATCTTGCGACGGGCTTCCATATCCTTCTTGTCTTTGTACTTCTCCTTGATCTTCTTGATCTTCGGCTGCAGGCGCGCCATGTCTTGCTGCGCCTTGCGCATCTTGACCATCCCGCCCTGCGTGATGGGAAACATCGCCAATCGCACGACCAGGGTCAGGAGAATGATCGCCACTCCCCAGTTTCCGACCAGAGAGTAGAACCACGCGAGGAAGGAATAGAGCGGACGAGCGATGACTCCGAACCAGCCCCAGGGAATCAAGCCGTTGAGATTGTGCCCGAGGCCCTGGGAAACCTCTTCGAGCAGCTCGACGGATTTCGGCCCGGCAAAAATGCTCACGCTTCGGGCGGATGTCTCGATCGACAGATCGCCGCCGGCCGAGGCATCGATTCCCTCCTGCGACCACGGGCGAACCAGCGTTACCGCTCGGCGTGCCGGGACGAGAACGACACTGAAGTACTGGTCGGTAATTCCGATCCAATCCGGTGCGATCGAGGCGGGCCACTCCTGCTGCCGATCGATCTTGCCGCTCTTGAGCGTTTCCGTGTCATCTCCGCGGGCGGTGACCACATCTCCGCGATACATGAAGAAGTTCGACCCAGCTTCACGGGGGCGCCCGATTCCCGGACCCCAAGTGATGCGTGCGTCGCTCAACGATCGGCCTTGGACCTTGACGTCCCACTCCACCGCCGCGAGGAATCGCTCGTCTCGCGAGAGAATGAACTCCTTCCGAACCTCTAGCCCCTGACCGTCGGCCCACTCGAAGATCAACTTCTCGCTGCCCTCAGCGACGTGCACTCTCGCCGCTTGGTCCGCCCCGACCTCTGCTTCGGTCACGCGATACCAAGCACTGTTGATTTGCTCGGTCAATTCGGGGTCGGCCGTTTCGATGTAGAGCGGTTGGCGATCGAGCTTACGCTCGGCCGGGGAAACGAGATCGACGAATTGCCGCTCGCCGCTTCCGGGGTTCTTCTCGTAGTCCAGCAACCGCCACTCCAGAATACGGCCGCCTCGAGACGATAGCGTCACCTCGCTCGTGGGGGAACGCAGGACCCGCGGCGCCTCACCGGATAGACCGGAGATGGCGTCGGCGGAAACCTCGACAGGGGCTTCGACGAGCGGCGCGGCGGCCAGCGACTGCATTTCCGACTCGACCGAGCTTGGATCTGAGGAGTCGAGACCGCCGTCCGCGAGCGGGGGAGGGGAGATCGATCCCGGTGGTCTTGGCTCGGGCCCGAAAAAATAGTTCCAGCTCAGCATCAGCCCCATGGAGAGGACAACGGCCAGCAGGAGACGCAGTGTTCCTTCTTTGTCCATTTCTAGTGATTCGTTTCTGCGATATCGCCGTTCGAGGGCGTCGCTTGCCGAGGCGGGGGCAGGTCGAGCCCGCCGCGGCAAAGGGGCTGGCATCGGAGAATTCGCCAGAGTGAAAGGAAAACGCCGCGCACCGCACCCCACTCTTCGATGGCCATCGTCGCGTATTCCGAGCAAGAGGGGACGAAGCGACAGCTCGCCGGGAGCATGGGGGAAATGAAGCGTTGGTATCCGCGCACCAACAGAATCATCCCACGCCCGACCGGAGTCACCGAGTTCATTGGGAGCAGGACCTTTTTCGAGCTCGACGCATCAGACTCAACATCTCACGTTCCATGTCCTGATAGCGGGACCCTACGGCTTTCCTCCGCAGATTGACGACCACGTCCCACGTATCAAACGCCGAAAGGTTGCGACGGAAGACTTCTCTTACCAGACGGCGCAAGCGGTTGCGCACGACCGCGCCACCCACCTTTCGTGTGGCGGTTATCCCGAGGCGAGGATGATCGTTTTCCCCCGAACGCACGAAAATCACGAGCCGTTCCCCCGCGACCCGGAGTCCCTCGCCGTAGACCGCCTTGAACTCACCTCTCTTCCGGACCCTCAGCAAGGGTGGGAAGAGCGTCTTCGATCGATCGATCAGACGGCGATACGCTTGCGCCCCTTGCGGCGACGGCGGCGAAGAACTTGCCGCCCTCCCGCCGAGCGCATCCTGATGCGAAACCCGTGCGTTTTTTTTCTCTTCCGATTGTTCGGTTGAAACGTGCGCTTCATCCTAAAAACCCCATTCTCGCGACTTGCCGATTCTCAGTGTGCGATACTCTCGTAACTTCGTTGAACCATGAAAGCCTCGGCAAGATCAAGTGCGTCGCTGATCAAAACCACGAGTCCAGACCACCCGGACGCGGCCGACGGCGCACGCCCGGACCGGCGGACCATGAAAAGACCGCCGAGGTTAGGACCGATCGCCGACCCTGTCAAAAAAAAGCGCGTTGCACCTCTAGCCCTAGATCGTGGATGGAACCCCCGAAGTGAGAGACTTCGTGAATTTTTCGGGCTAGAAACCCGCACTTCAACCCTTGCTCTTCGGGGGGCAGTGGTGGTAGTCTGACGACTCTCAACGAACACACCCGAAACACTTCTGA
>JALUUK010000316.1 GCA_027021395.1 Acidobacteriota bacterium | reverse complement strand
CGCGGAGCGCCCCTTCGGCCCGAGGCGCACCCAAGATACGAACGTTTCCCCGGATCAAATCAAAGGGAAAATGCCGGTGGCACGGCCCGCCGAGAAAGAGACCGTCCCCTTTTCCATCGGTGACAAGAACTTCATGGCTCGATTCGACCCTGCCCGCCTCGAGCAGATAGCCGAATTCGAGTTCAAGTTCAAATTCGTCCAGAGCACGCAATCCGCAGGCAGCGAGCATCGCGGCGGAAAGATCGAGGACGGCGACAAGCACGGCAGCGAAGTGAGTTTCAAAGCCAGCTTCGAGGCATTGATCGAAAAACCGGTGGAGCGTCTTGCGACGGTCGCTAGAAGCGAAATCCGCGACGCCCTCAAGGGCCGGGACGACGTTCCTGGTGAGGTTCGCCAAGACGTCCTCTCCGTGCGCAAGGAACTCAAGAGCGAGATCAGCGTCGCCTTAGACGGTGCCAAGCACGGAGGCGCCTTCGATGCCGAAGCTTTGCAGACCACACTGCGATCCGCTTTCGAAGGCTTCATCTCGGCCCTCGGATCGATCTTCGGTCAGAACGACGTGAGCGCTCCGAACGAAACTTCGGCCCCGTCGCTCTCCTCCCCCGGTGATACCGCTGCGATCCCCGCTTCTCAGACGACGGTCGTGACGGCTGAACTTTCCGGCACCGGTGCCGTAAACTCGGCTCCGGCCGCCGCGGCAACGCCCGCCGCGACTCCGCTCGAGAATGCGGCTCAAGCCGAGCGCGCTGATGCAGAGACCGTCGTCGCCCAACAGGCCGCCGGCCAGCCCAAGATCGCCGACCTCTTCGCGGGTTTCCTAAACTCCGTGCAGAGCTTCTTCGAAAAGCAGTTCACGCTCTTCGCAGAAAGCTTGGCAGCCGCCAATGAACCGAAGAACGCCGGCCGAATCGAAGACGACGACCAGGACAACGACAACCACGATGTCGCCTCTCCGGTAGAAGCGTCCCTCGAGGCGAAGTTCGAAGCGGAGTTTTCTTACTCCCAGAGGACGGACGCCGGAGTCGCCGCCTACTCCGCGTCGTTCAGCGCATCCTACTCCTTTTCCGCCTCATCGAGCGTCATCGACGTTCGCAGCTAGACACTTCGGCATCGAAGCCTGAACGCGTGGCATCTTTAGGTGATGGAACGCGCTCCTCTTGGAGCGCGTTTCTCTTTTTTGCGCGTTTTTGCCTGAATTTGCCTTCTGCCGCGGGCCTTTTCCGTTTCCGGGCATCTCCCTGCTTGCGATGGACTCCGCATTGGCGTACATCGTTGGGCACGAACTCGACGCGCTGAAAACAAGGCGGAACAACCGCAGGGTTCTTCGGCTCGAGGGTTTGGGGAGGTCCGCCGTGAAGAGCCCAGGCTCGTCGAGAGTCCATGCGGGGGTTTTGCTCGCCCTGCTGTTTTTCCCCGTCGCAGGCCACGCGCTCGTGCCGCCTCGCGAAGATCAAACTCCGCTACCCGAGGTGGCCGAACGTGCGGTTCGAGATGATCGCGCCGGAGCCTACACGCCCCTTCGTCCCTTGCAGGGCATCGCGAACCAGAATCGTTCGGCACGTTCCTCAACCGGCACACCGACGTGGCAAACCCTCGCCGGTACGTTCGACTACCCCGTCTTGCTCGGTAAGTACACCGATACCGGCGCGGACCCATTTCCCGCCGCCGACCTCGAGGCCCAGCTCTTTCAAGATGCTTATGGCGCAGGCGGGAGACCCGGCTCGCTGCGCGACTACTACGAAGAAGTCTCCTACGGTCAGCTCGTATTGTCCGGAACCGTCTTCGACTGGCAGACCGTCGGACAAGATGCCGCCTTCTATCGAGGAGGACCGGGCTGCTCCGGCTTGTGCGTGAGCACCACCGATTCCGCCGCGGGCTTCGTCGATGAGCTGATCACTGCGCACGATGCCACCGTGGACTTTTCCCTATTCGACAACGACGGCCCCGACGGCATCGCCAACTCCGGCGACGACGACGGTGTCGTCGATCTGCTCATCGCCGTTCAAGCCGGCCCGGGTGGAGAGTGCGGAGGCCCGGAGATCTGGTCGCATCTCGGGCGCTATTCGGAGGCCTTCGGCGGAGAATACTCGACCAATGACAGTGCGGCCGGCGGCGGCACCATCCGCATCGAAGATTTCATCATCGTACCGGCGGCCGAATGCGACGGAAGCTCACGAATCGAGATCGGCGTCTTCGCTTACCTTTTCGGGAGCCATTTCGGCCTTCCGGCGCTGTGGGACCGAGACGGTTCGTCCCGTGGAGCGGGAATCTGGGATCTGATGGGACGGGGGCTTTGGGGAGCCGACGGCGCCTCTGCGCAGATGCCGCTGCACCTGAGCGCCTATTCCAAGAATGTGCTCGGCTGGCTCGACCCCACCGTCGTCACGGCCTACGAAGCCGATATCATCCCGGCCATCGAAACGAGCGCCTATGCTCGGGAATGGCGACGGGCCGCCGGCTGCGCCCCGGAAGAATTCTTTCTCACGGCCAACCGTCAGCCGACCGGATTCGACGGAAACATTCCCGGCAGCGGACTTTTGATCTGGCACGTCGACGAGCGCGCCGAATCGATGGACGACGAGAGCCGCCCGCTCTTGATGTTGCTTCCCGAAGACGGTGGTTATCCGCAAGCGAACGATCGAGCCGATGGCGATGCCGACGATCCGTGGCCGGACGA
>JALUUK010000315.1 GCA_027021395.1 Acidobacteriota bacterium | reverse complement strand
TAAGAGTGCTGACCGCGGCGTCGATGCCGATCCACGGGGTGCGGATGCGTGTTCAGGCGGTTGGAACTCGGAACTCGTCGTCAACAGCGGGGATCCGGCCAATCGGCTGAACATCACCTTTGTGGGGGACGGCTACACCAGCACGGAACTCGATTCCTACTCTCTCGACGTGCAGAACACGATCGACTACCCGCTCGCGCGCGAACCCTATGCCGAATACAAGATAAGAATAGGGTATTGTCTTCCAGCGGCGTGCCCGCGGAGAATGGTGGGGACGAGCGGAGCGAGGCCCAAGGTGCGGCGCTGATCTGGGGACAAAGGTCGTGCGAGGTGTGGGTCGGCTTCGCCGTCTCGCCGGAATCGGCGACAGCGCAAGATTGTGGGCGCGGGCGCGGATTTTCTCACTGGGGGGGTATTGGACAATCGGCTTTCTGTGTGAATAATCAACACTCCAGCATGTCGAAATCAGGAGGAGGGGGCCATGCGTCCGAAGATTTCAGATTCGAAAACTCCCATCTCTGTGAGCGGAAGGTCTCTGTGCGGGATCCATCGCTTGCTCTTCGCATTTTCGCTCGCATTCGCTTGGATTCCCGCGCTTTCCGCGGAAGAAGACGTCGAGCCGCCGCAGGAGATCAAGGAGGCCATCGTCAAAGCGCTCGACGCCAAAGCGGTCGAGGTCGCGAAGGAAAAGAACGAGCACGACAAGCCCTCGAAGCGGGGGCGGTACGGCAAACGTTTCACGAAAAGTGAAGATGGTCGCTACAAGGCATTCTTTTTCATCGATACGGTGCTTGGGAACAAGGTCAGAACCGAGCGGTTCGCGATGATCTTGGCTCCCGGCGAAGGAGGGGAGTGGAAGATCGCCGAAGAAACCCTGATCGATTCCGCAGAGACGCTCGAGCGTCGAAGCCTCGGCGACGAGAAGTTCTACGCATTCGATGGCTTTCATTTCAAAGGTGAAGGTTTCGAAGTGACCGCACCTGCCGGTACCGCATACGTCGATTTCTCCCGGGGGGAGATGGACTACATCGTCTTCGACGCAGAAGGTATCACGCACACCTACACGCCTCCGGACGGTCTCGCCTTCGAGTACAAAGGCCGTCACGGTCTCGTCGTCGAACTCCACCCGGAGGATTTCGATTTCGAATCGGAGCGTCTCACGATCTTTGCCGACCCTGTCTTTGCCAAGCGTTTTCTCGAGGAAAATTTTCGAGGCAAGCGAGAGATCACGGTCGATGAACTCGGCGAGAAGCTCAAGAAGGACTATCAGGAAAATCAGCGTGATGCCGAGCGTGCACGGGAAAAGAATCCATTCTCCGGGTTCCGTTTCAAACGCGACGAGGATCGCAAGTACTATTGGCTCTCCTTGAAGAAAAAGAAGCGCGACCATCGCATTACGCTCAGCTACGACAGTTTCAGTGCGCGCGAGATCAGCTTTCGGGCGAGCGGCTACGGTACGCTCTATTCCTACTATTCAGAGGAGACCCGCGCGAAGGGCATTCCACCGTGGGAACTCGAGCTTCGGGAGGATTCCGACAGTCGATACTACGAAGTGACCGCCGTTGAAGGAACCGTCGAGATGGCTCTAGTCGACGCCGAGACGATGGTCGCCGACCTGACCTACACGCTGAAGGCGAAGTCGAAGCTGGAGTCGATTTCTTTCGCCATCTCGCAGACGCGGCGAGAGGGAGAAGAAGCGGCGATCAAAGATCCGCTGCTCTTCGTCAACTCGATTCAGGATGAGACCGGGACCGAACTCTTCTGGATCAAGCGCGGCCAGAATTCCGGCCGAATCGTATTTCCCACACCGAAGAAACCGGGCGAGCCATTCGTGATTCGAATGTCCTTCGAAAATAGGAAGTGCATCTACAATCGCAATGCTTCATACAAAGGGGTCAGTCGTCTTGGTTGGCTGCCGTTCGTGCGCTTCGGCGACATGATTCACGACTTCGAAGTGACGATCAAAGTTCCGAAGCAATTTACGACCTTGGGGATCGGCACGAAAATCTGGGAAAAGGAAGAGGGCGAGGTCTCGGTGACCCACTGGAAGGCATCGAATCCGGTCGTCTTTCCCAGCATCATCTTCGGAGAGTACATCGTCGAGAAGTCACCGATCGAGGTCAAGAAGCAAGACGGAACCATCGTCCCGGTGACGATCTACGTCGACAAAATCGGTATGGGAGACTGGGAGATCCGCAAGAAAGGCATGCGGAAGCTGGTCGATGAGGCAGCCAACTCGCTGAATCTCTTCAATCGGATCTATGGAGTGGACTACCCCTACGGCAAGCTCGATCTCGTCAACGACCCGCTCGGCTTCCTCTATGGCCAGGCACCGAGTTCGTTGGTCTACCTAGGAAGCGGCGCGTTCCGATCGACGGCATTCACGGTGACGACCTTGCTCAGTGATCGCGCCGATGCCACGAGCATCTCCGCGTTCAACAAATCGCTGGTCGCTCATGAGATTGCGCATCAGTGGTGGGGCTCGTTGATCGCCAATGCGAATGGCCGGAACTACTGGTTCGTAGAGAGTTTGGCCGAGTATTCCGCAGCGCTCTACATGGAGGCGACCTACGGCAAGAAGGCGTATGACGACAAGGTCGATGCATGGCGAGAAGAGATCCTCGAAACCGGGCTGATGGCTTCCGTGCAAAACGCCAGCACGCTTTGGTCCAACAGGGG
>JALUUK010000314.1 GCA_027021395.1 Acidobacteriota bacterium | reverse complement strand
ATCAAGAAGAGCGAGTGCTTTTCAGCAATTCGCCGGAGGTCATCCATCGGCGCCGGATGCCCATAGAGATGCACTGCAACGATCGCGCGAGTTCGAGCGGTGATGGCGTTTTCTACCGCGGCAACATCCAATAGCCTCGTGGTGGGATCGATATCGGCAAGAACGACCGTTGCTCCGGCCTGCGAAATCGCTTCCGTGGTCGCAATGAACGTGTTGGCCGGCGCGATGACTTCGTCACCCTTGCCGAGGCCGGCAGCAAGGTAGGCAAGGCGGAGCGCATCTGTGCCGTTGGCCACTCCCACGGCGTGCCGCGTTCCGCAATAGTCGGCAAATGCGGACTCGAACGAATCCACGGCCGGCCCGCCAACGAAGGCGGCATTCATCGCAGCATCACGAAACGCTTCGACGAGTTCATCGATGATGGGACGATGCTGCGCAGGGAGGTCTAAAAACGGAACACGGACCTTGCTCATACCTTAACTCCTGTCAAGAAAAGTACTAACGTTGCCGGCGGATAAGCTTCGCCGGGTTGCCGGCCACGACAGCGCCGGCGGGTACATCCTTGGTGACGACGGCGCCGGCTCCTACGAGAGCCCCTTCACCGATTTCGACGCCGCAAAGGATGGTTGCATTGGAACCGATCGAAGCTCTACGCCGAACGATCGTCTTTCCACACTCCCAGTCATCATCGACCTTTAGCGACCCGTCAGCGTTGGTCGAGTAGGGATCCTTATCATTGATGAAAACAACAGAGTGCCCGACAAAGACTTCATCCTCGAGCGTGACTCCTTCACAGATGAAAGTATGCGAGCTGATCTTGCATCGTTTCCCAATCTTTGCATTCTTCTGTACTTCAACGAAAGTACCAAGCTTCGTCTCATCATCAATTTCGCAGCCATACAAGTTGACGAAATTGAAAACCTTGACATCTCGGCCTAGTTTGACATCTGGTGCAATGGAAACAAACGAATTCACGGTCGCATTCTCCGAGGCTAGGATTCGAGTTCGATGCGTGCACCGCCGGATTTCAGGCTGGCAGTCGTAGCTTCCAAGATTTGGCAAACTCGAAGACCCGAATACCCGTCAGTCAGCGGCGTCTCACCGCTTTGAATGCAGTGAACGAAATGTTGAGCCTCGGCCCGAAGCGGTTCCGTGCCACCAATTCTCGGAATCGTAATATCACCATATCGGTAGGTGTAGGGGAATTGCGCGAAAGTATCGTACTGGGCAGGTCCTTCCACGGCACGATCATAGAGCCAGATCTTCTCCGTAGGCTCGATATCATCATAGATCAGCATTTTCTTCGACCCGACCAGTGTCGTTTGGCGGACTTTCTTCGGGTCGAGCCACGAGGCCTGCACAAAGGCAATGAGGTCATCATCGAAGTCCAAGGTCACCGTCGCAACGTCCTCGACTTCTGGATTGATATGAGCCGCGCCCGTAGCCCGAACTCCGTTGGGAGTTTTTCCGCCCAATAGATAGAGGAGAATCGAGAAGTCGTGTGGAGACAGATCCCAAATCACGTTGACGTCATTGCGGAAGAGTCCAAGATTCAACCGCTGCGTGTTGACATAGTAGAGTCGGCCAAGAATACCTTCGTCCAGCATCTCCTTCATCTTACGGACGGCAGAGGTGTATTCGAAAGTGTGGCCGACCATCAGAATCCGATCGTTTTCCTTCGCGGCGGTGATGAGATCGCGACATTCGGCGGTGTTGAGTGCCATCGGTTTTTCGATCAGCAGGTGCTTGCCGGCCTGGAGCGCTTCGAGGCCCATGGGCGCGTGAAGCCGCACCGGCGTGGCCAGCACGACCGCCTCGACGTCCGGATTCCGAATCAGTTCGTTGTAGTCCGTAGTGGTCGAAATCGACGGGTAGAGTTCCTTGATGTGGGCGAGCCTCTTCTCGTCTAGATCGGATACCTGAACGACCGCTGATTCCGATAACTGGTAGAAGTTGCGAATCAGATTGGGACCCCAGTATCCGCAACCGATCACACCGATGCCCGTTTTCTTGTCTGTGGACACGATCTCGTTTCCTTTATTGATGCGACAAGGCTAGTAAGCCTTGTCGAAAAGAATGGCATAGGGAGTCTTGGCCATTATGACCAGATCATTGCGCAAGCTCCAGTTTTGCAGGTAGCGAATATCAAGAGCGACCATTTCGTCGAATGTCAGGCGATTGCGGCCGGATACCTGCCAGAGTCCGGTGATTCCCGGTAGAACGTCGAAGCGCTTCTTATGCCAGCGGCGGTAGAGATCGACCTCGTAGGGAAGACAGGGGCGTGGCCCGACTAGGCTCATGTCACCTCGGAAGACATTCAGCAATTGCGGTAATTCATCGATGCTGAACTTGCGGATGATGTTTCCGATGACGGGAATGACCCGCGGGTCGTCCGTTAGCTTGTGAACGACGGCATCGCCGTCCGATTGCTCCGCATCATCTTTTCCGTTGATCCATTTTTTCACATACTCTTTGTGTATGCCTTCATCGTTGGAGATATGCATCGATCGGAACTTGTGGAAGCGGAACTCTCGTCCCTGGTACCCGATTCTGGTCTGCGAAAAGAATACGGGTCCGGGCGAGAAGATCTTGATGAGGATCGCGGTCACGATCATCAGGGGCGAGAAAACGAGAAGGAGAACCGTCGAAACCACGATGTCGACAAGCCTCTTGATGGCGTAGTTG
>JALUUK010000313.1 GCA_027021395.1 Acidobacteriota bacterium | reverse complement strand
AATTCGGTGACGCGGGGAAGACATGAGGAGTACTACAACAGCGCGGTGTTGATTCGCGGGGACCGCGGCTTGACGCAGGTTCGTCCCAAGCGCGTGCTCGTACCTTTCGGCGAGTACCTGCCCTTGCGTTTCCTGCTAGGAGAGATTCCGGCCTTGGCGGCGGAGGTGGCCGACTTTTCACGAGGCGACAAGGAGATGTCTCTTCGTGCGCGCGAGCTCAAGGTGGGGGCTTTGGTCTGCTACGAGGCGATCTTTCCCGCCTTGGTTTGGGATATGAGAAGTGTGGGGGCCGGTCTGCTGGTCAACATGACCAACGATTCCTGGTTCGGCTGGTCATCCGGACCGTTGCAGCACCTCGCCGAGGCGCGTCTGCGTGCGGCGGAAAGCGGGCTGCCGTTGGTGCGCGCGGCCAACAACGGGATCTCGGTGATCGTCGATCGTCGAGGAAGGGAAGTCGGTCGTCTTTCGACCGATGAACGGGGCGTCTTGGTGGCCGATGTCGAAACGGGAGCCGGGTGGGCTCCGGGGCTTTGGGTCGGACGGGTCGTTTCGGGGCTGTGTGCTACACTCACGCTCGTTTTTTTGGCAGTGACCTTGATGGTCAGACCGAGGGATGAGCATGCGTGACGAGCTATTGGAGCGATGGCAGGGACTCAAGCAGCGGATCGAACCGCTGAGGAGGTACCTTTGACGTCGCCGAGGCCGAGAAAGAGATAGCCGAACTCGACGAAGAGCTCGCCGAGCCCTCGGTGTGGAATGATCCGGAGAAGGCGGCGGATCTCAACCGCCGCCGATCGGTCTGCGACGCCTTTCGGCAGCGCGGCAACAAGCTCAACGGGTTGATCGAAGACGCCGAGACTTGCCTCGAACTCGATGGCGAAGACGAGGATGTCGACGACGATTTCGAAGCGACGCTAGGCGAGTTGCAGGAGGCGATCGCCGATCTCGAGATCAAGACCATGCTCTCGGGAGAAAACGACGAGTGCAATGCCTTCGTCTCGATTCACCCGGGTGCCGGAGGCATCGACGCGCAGGACTGGGCGGAAATGTTGCTTCGCATGTTTCAGCGTTGGGGAGAGCGCAGTGGTTACTCGGTCGAGGTGCTCGAGTATCAAGCAGGAGAGGGTGCCGGCATCAAGAGCGCGACTCTGCGGGTGATCGGTGACGACGCCTATGGGTGGCTCAAGGCCGAGCGGGGAGTCCATCGCCTCGTTCGCATCTCGCCTTTCGACGCTCAAGCCCGGCGGCACACGGCATTTGCCTCGGTGGACGTCGCACCGGAAATCGATGACACCATCGAGATCGAAATCAACGATGCGGATCTGCGTATCGACACCTTCCGTGCTTCGGGTGCCGGCGGGCAACACGTCAACGTGACGGACAGCGCCGTGCGCATCACGCACGCACCGTCGGGCATCGTCGTCTCCTGCCAGGACGAACGGAGCCAGCATCGCAACAAGGAAAAAGCGATGAAGATCCTGCGCTCTCGCCTCTATGAGGCCGAGATGCGCGCCCGGGAAGAGGCTCGCAAGGCCGAGGCGGGCGAAAAGAAGGGGATCGATTTCGGCAATCAAATCCGTTCCTATGTGCTGGCCCCCTACCGCATGGTCAAGGATCACCGGACCTCGGAGGAGACCGGAGATGTCGACCGCGTGCTCGACGGGGATCTCTCGCCGTTCATGAAAGCCTGGCTGCTCGCGACCGGCGCTCCTTGACCGAAAGAGCCCGTGTTTGCCCGTTTTGGCTGATTCTCCGAATGCGGCTCGTGTTTTCCCCGAGCCCGCCGCTTGACCTTCCGTGGTCGGAACATAATTTTTGAGCCACGCTGGTGTCGACGGAGAACACAGTGAGCGGAGCGAAATCGGACCCCGAGTGCGAGATCGAGATTCTAGAAATCGTAGGCCTCGAGGAGGATGGTGGTGCTGCAGAGTCCGCGGAGGAGGCGCCGGCCTCCGATGCGCAGGCCTCGCGACGCCACACGCGGGCCTTACTCCAGGGTGCGCAACGGGATGGGCGGATTCACGTTCTTCGTGCTCTGCTTCCCGGCCTCGATGATCTCGAGGGTTGCATGCGGAAGGAAGCGAGTCCCGAAGAGGTCGTTCGGGTCGTTCGTATGTCGCTGAGGTCGCTTTGGGATGTGTTTCGAGGCCATGAACTCGAGAGGATCGAAGGGGATGCCTGCGCTTTCGATCCGAGAATTCACGAGGCCGTTTCGATGACGAGGACGGATCGTGTACCGCCGGGACGCGTGCTCGAGGTATTGCGAGTCGGGTATCGCCTCGACGGCGAACTCGTTCGACCGGCCATGGTTCGCGTTTCGGCGCCTTCGAATGCGTCGGACGGGGACGAGCCTGCCGCGGAAGTCGGCGATTCGGAAGAGGAGGACTAGGGGTGAGCAAGATCGTGGGTATCGATCTCGGCACGACCAATTCCGTCGTGTCGGTGATGGAAGGCGAGCAGCCGGTCGTCATTCCCGCTCGCGAGGGGAACCACACGGTCCCGTCGATGGTCGCATTCTCTCGGCGTGGAGAACGACTCGTCGGCAACCTGGCCAAGCGGCAGGCGGCAACGAATCCGGAAGGAACGCTCTATGCGATCAAGCGATTGATCGGTCGCAAGAGAGAGGATCCGGAAGTGAAATCCACCGTCGAGAGCGTGCCGTACCACATCGTCTCGGCGGCGAACGGGGAC
>JALUUK010000312.1 GCA_027021395.1 Acidobacteriota bacterium | reverse complement strand
GAAGATGGCCGCGGTCAACGCCGTCGTGGTGCTCTTCCCGTTGCTGCCGGTGATGGCAATCGTTCGGTCGCCGACGGCGGAGGCGACCAGATCGATTTCGGAGATCACGGGACGACCCATGGATCGCGCGTGAAGAAGCGGTGCGGCATGGGCCGGAACGCCCGGGCTGACCACCACGAGATCCGCGGCATCGATCGCTGCGGCGCTGCGTTCTTCATCGACGAAGTCGATCTCGTCGATGCGGGAAAACGGCTGCTCGGCCTTCAAGCTCGACGGCGATCGACGGTCGGAAACGACGACCTTTGCGCCGCCGGCGAGCGCGTGCCGTGCCACGGCGCGACCGCTGCGACCGAAACCCAAGACGACGACGCGCGCGTCTTCGAGATTCAGGTTTTGCGCGTTGTCCGTCATCGTACCTTCAAGGTGGCGAGCGCCATCAGCGCGAAGAAAATCGCCACGATCCAGAAACGGATGACCACCTTGGTCTCGTGCCATCCGGCGAGTTCGAAATGATGATGCAAGGGAGCCATGCGAAAGACGCGTTTGCCGCGCGTGCGATAAGATAGAACTTGAATCATTACGGAAAGGGCTTCGAGCACGAAGAGGCCGCCGACGAGGACCAGCAGGAGTTCCTGGTGCGTGATCATGGCGATCGCCCCGACCGCTCCGCCGAGTCCCATCGACCCGACGTCACCCATGAAGACCTCGGCGGGATGCGCGTTGAACCACAAAAAGCCCAGGCTCGCGCCGACGACGGCTGATCCGAAGACGGCGAGTTCGCCTGCTCCATCGACGAAGGGGATGCCGAGATAGGTCGCGATTCCGATGTGTCCCGTGCAGTAGGCCACGACCGTCAAGGTCGCCATGGCGATTCCTGCAGATCCGATGGCCAAGCCATCGAGGCCGTCGGTGAGATTGACGGCGTTCGCCGAGCCGACGAGCACGAGCATGGCGAAGGGCACGTATCCCCATCCAAGGTCGGGCGCGAAGGATTTGAAAAACGGTACGGTGATCGTCGTGGAAAACCCCGACGTGACCAAGCTCGATCCGATGGCGGCCGCGAGCAAGAGCTGAGCGATCAACTTGCCGCGAGCGGACAGGCCTGCGCTGTTTTTTCGGGTCGTCTTGAGCAGGTCGTCCACCAAGCCGATCCCTCCGAAGCCGAGCGTCGTGGCGACGATGGCCCAAACGGTCGGCTGCGTCAGGTCCGACCAGAAGAGGACTGGAACGACGATGGCGAGCAGAATCAGAAGCCCGCCCATGGTCGGAGTCCCTTGCTTTTGCAGATGAGATTCCGGGCCGTCGCTCCGCACCTGTTGCCCGATCTGACGATGACGAAGCCAGCGGATCAACATGGGACCGAAGGCGAAGGATACGAGAATCGCCGTCAACGCCGCGAGTGCGGAGCGGAAGGTGATGTAGCGGAAGACGTTCAGAACCGAGAAGAGGTCGCGAAGCTCGTAGAGGAGGTTATAGATCACCGCTGCACCTCCCTTCCGATCGTGCGATCCAAATCGGCGACGATCGTCTCGAGTCCGATGCTGCGCGACCCCTTGATCAAGACGAGGTCGTTCCGGCGGTGGTCCGAGAGAACGGCTCGCGATGCCTCGGCGCTCGTTCGATGATGCGAAAGAGATCGATCGCGCATCGCGTCCGTCCATGCAGCGAAGGCATCATGCCAGCAGCCGACCGTGTGCACGGAGTCGAAACGCGAGCGCGAGAGGCGGCGAGCGACCTCTTGATGTTTTGCGGCGGCGAAGTCGCCGAGTTCGAGCATCTCTCCGAGCACGGCGACGCGACGGCCATGCCACTCGACTTCATCGAGCGCCTCGATCACACGCCGCAGGGCTCCGGGGCTCGCGTTGTAGCTCTCGTCGATGACGATGCTGCCGTCACGCAGTCGGTGTCGGCGGCCCCGCCCGTCGAGTGCCTCGACACGAGCGAGTGCGCCGGCGGCATCCACGAGGTTCACGCCGAAGATGGAAGCGGTGCAAAGCGCAGCGAGAGCATTTTCGACGGCATGGCCGCCCCAAAGCTGCAAGCGCACTTCGCTTTCTTCGACCCGGAAGCGTGCGCCCTCGAGCCCCCCGCTCGAGAGCAGCTCACCGCGGAGATCACACTTGCCCTCGGTTCCGAATCGCTTCACCTTTGCGCGGCATTTTTCAGCGAAGGGTTCGAGGCAGCGATCGGCGGCATTGAGAACGGCCCAGCCGTCGGCACCGAGGTCTTCGAGAATCTCCGCTTTGGCGGCGGCGATGTCATCTACCGATCTGAAGTGACCGAGATGCGCTTCGCCGATATTGGTGATCACGGCGACGTCGGGTCGAGCGATCTTCGACAGGGCGCGAATCTCTCCCGCATGGTTCATGCCCATCTCGAGCACGGCGACCTCCGTCTCGAGCGGAAGAGAGAGGATCGAAAGCGGCAGTCCCCAATGATTGTTGAGATTGCCGCGCGTTCCGGCCGTTTGAAATTTCGCCGAGAGCGCCGCTTCGGTCAGAAGCCGTGTCGTCGTCTTCCCCGCGCTTCCGGTGATGGCGACGACCTTCATCTTGCGCTTCCGGCGCTCATCGGCGGCGAGGCGGCCGAGTGCCGATGTCGTGTCATCGACCAGAACCACCGCTCCGAACGTATCACCGGCTCGTTCCACCTCGGCCGCGATTTCGGCGTCCGAGACGACGAAGACGCGACAGCCGCGCTCGGCGGCATCGCCGATGAAACGATGTCCGTCGTGATTCGCACCGATGATGGCGAAGAAAACGTCGTGCGCTGCGATCGTTCGAGAGTCGATGCCGACGCCTTCGGCGACGATCGTCGCATCTTTCGCGATCATTCGGCCGTCGACGGCTTGGGCCAATGACCCGACACTTCTCGGAATCATTCGGCTCGCCTCCGATCACGGCAAAGGCGCTGATCGAGCGCGGCAGCAAGCACGCTGCGGTCATCGAAGGGAATCGTGCGATCGGCGAACCGTTGGCCGGTCTCATGGCCTTTGCCGGCGATGATCACCGAGTCGTCCGCCTGCGCCGCTTCGACCGCAGCGAAGATCGCTTCTCGGCGATCGGCGATGCGCAGGACGTGGTCGCGGGTGCCATCGATTCCTTCGAGGATCTCATCCGCGATGGCTCGGGGTTCTTCCGAGCGGGGATTGTCATCGGTCAGCAGGACGAGATCGGCTCCTCTTGCCGCGGCACGTCCCATCGGGGCGCGTTTTTCGCGATCCCGGTCGCCTCCGCAGCCGAAGACGAGGATCAACCTTCCCGGAGTGACGGTGCGCATCGCTTCCAAGAGGCGGGAGATGGCTTCGGGAGTGTGCGCGTAGTCCACGATGGCCGAAAAGCGCTGGCCGCGATCGATCGATTCGAAGCGGCCGGCAATCGGCGGCATCTCGGCGATCGCTTCCGCGCAGAGCTTCGGGTCGAGGCCGAGGTGGGCGGCTGCGGCGACGCCGGCCGCCAGATTCAGCGCATCCCAGCGGCCGGGCCGCGGTGTGCTCAGGTTGAAAGCACCGGCAGGTCCCGCAAGGCGAAAGGTCGCGCCGTTTCGCGATGCTCGATGGTCTTCCACTCTCCAGTCGGCCTCTTGAGAGAAGCCGAAGGTTTGCACGGAAGCAGAGCTTGCCTCGCGAAACGTCGCGAGGTGTTCGTCGTCCGCTGGAAGAATGGCAAGGCCTTCGGAGCCGAGCCTTTCGAAGAGCATGCATTTGGCGGCAACGTACGCGTCCATGTCGCCATGCAGATCCAAGTGGTCGTGACCGATGCCGGTGAGGATCGCGATGTCGAAGGCCATGCCGTGCACTCGATCGGCGATCAATGCGACGGAAGACACTTCGACGACGGCAGCTTCGCATCCTCGGTCGCGGGCTCGCGAAAGGAAAGACCACAGATCCGGCGCTTCGGGCGTCGTCAGAGCACTTTGCGCCCAATCCGCATCGATCGTTTCGCCGAGCGTCCCGCAGACTGCGCACTTCATCGAGAGTTCTCCGAGTGCGGCGGCAAGCATCTGTGCGGTGGTCGTTTTTCCGTCGGTGCCGGTGATCCCGACGACGCTCAGGGCCTCGTCGGCTCTATCGAAGAAGTTCTTCGACAAGGCGGCGAGCGTGCGACGCGGTGCGTCGGATTCGATCCAGGTCGTATTTTCGGAAATTCCGGAGGGCCGGGGAGGGGCGGAGAGCACCGCCGAGGCCCCGTTTCGAACGGCCTGCGCGACGAACTTTCGTCCATCGGCCTTCGCGCCCTCGAGCGCGGCGAAGAGGAACGCGTGCTCGACGCGGCGCGAGTCGAGACAGATTCCCCGCACGGGGGCGGTCGTGGGTCCGTGGACGACGATCTCGGGCAGGCCTTCTACGATCGCAGCGAGCGCTTTCACCGGCGGGTCTCCATGGCGCGGGCGATCTGTGCCGGGAAACGAGCAAGCCGAAGCGTTTCTTGCATCACCTTGGCGAACGCCGGCGCGGCGACCTTTCCGGCAGTGACTCCATTGCGCTTGGGCCTATCGATGGAGATGACGACGACGGCGACGGGATCATCCGCCGGAGCGAAGCCGGCGAAGGTGGCCCGGTTGGCCTTGCGATCGTATTTCTTGTCCACGACGAGTTCCGGAGTTCCCGTCTTGCCGGCCACCACGAATCCCGGAATCTTCGCCAACGAGCCCGTGCATCGCTCGGCTTCCGTCACGCCGGTCAGGGCCCTCGTGATGGCGCGGGCGGTCTTGCTCGAGACGACGCGTTCTTTGGGAGCGATCGGAATCTCGCGCCAGATGCCCGCCGGCATCTCGCCCCAGGCCCGCACGACACGGGGCTTCGGCTGCAATCCGTCCATGGCCAGCGCCGCATACATGCGGGCGATCTGCACCATCGTGGCCTGCATCGCATGGCCGAAGGTGATCGCGTAGTTGTCCCGCCCCTGCCATCGTTCCGGCGGACGCAGCACTCCGGCCGTTTCACCGGGGAGGTCGATGCCGGTTTTTCGGCCGAAGCCGAAGCGACGCAGGATCTCGTACAGCGAACCGGGATCGAGACGTTTGGACAGCTTCGAGATGCCGATATTGCTTGAGCGCTCGATGACTTCGCGCAAGGTGAGGAAGTCGTGGGGGTGCGTATCCGTGATCACGCCGTACTCGCTCTTCCAACGGCCTTTCTCGCAGTCTACGCGATCTTCCAGTCGTGCGACGCCGGCATCGAGCAGACCGGCGGCGATCGCCGGCTTGATGACCGAACCCGGTTCGTCCGCGTCGAGCACGTTGGAGTTGCCGAGCGCCTTGCCGTATTTCCAGTACTCGTTGGGGTCGAAGTCCGGCTTGGATGCCATGGCCAGCACGTCGCCGGTGTGCGGGTCGAGAATGATCCCGCGCCCGGATGCCGCATCGTGCTTGTGCAGCGTCTCGCTGAGCACCTCTTCGAGCGCGGCCTGCAAACGGACGTCGAGCGTGAGCATCAAGCGGGTCGGCTCGACATGTGTTGCACCGGTCGAATCCAACGGCTCGAAGTCGCCGCGATGCGCATCCCGCGATCGCGGGAGAATCGTCATCGGGGATGAGATCGTCTCGTTGGCATAGCCTTCGATCCCTTCGGCATTTTTTCCGTCGAGGGTCACGAAGCCGAGAACGTGGCTTGCCAGGCGGCCGTGCGGATAGTGGCGCCGGTAGCCGGGGGCCCAATGCACGGCATGCTTCGGAATGGTTCCGTTCTCGATCAACGCTTCGACACGTTGACGGCAGGCGGAGTCGCAATTTCGCTGAGCGGGGATCCAGCGCGCGTCGGCTCGACCCACCAGATCGGCGGTGGAATGACTCGCGCGCTCGAGAGCGCGCAACGCGTTCCGGCTTTTGATCTTGTAGGGCTCGACCGCGAGAATGCTCACCGGCACGCTGACGGCGAGAAGTCTTCCTCGGCGATCGACGATCTCGCCGCGCGGACCGGGAATCTTCAAGATGCCGGCGCTCTGCCGGTCGGCTGCTTCCTGTAGGAACGGACCCTTGTAGATCTGCAATTCCACGAGACGCACGATCAGAAGGAGCCCTGCAATCCCCAGCAGCAGACTCAACATCCTCGCGCGCCACGGCACAAAAGACCCGCCCGAGACGCTCATCGTCGTTTCCGGCCCTCGGTGCGGGGCAGGTAGCGCGGCGGAGCGTCCGGCGGAGAGGGGACCAAGCCGAGCCGCTTGGCTTCCTTTCGCAGCCGGCGCGGATCGAGCAGAACGGCCTCTTCCGCCAAGAGCTGTCGTCGTTCTTGACGCGCTTCGATGATCGCTTTTTCCAGTTTGGAGCTTTCGTATCGGTAGTCGAGGCCCGGTACGAATATGGCGGTGTAGAAGATCCAAGGGAGGACGACGAGCAGGGCGGCGACGGCCAAGCGAACCACGCCGCCCACGGCAGCGGGGTCCGGTGCGGCAGCGACGGGCCGGTTCAATACGCCGGGTGGAAGGCTCATCGCTTCATCCCCCAGCGCAGGCGAGCCGATCGCGCCCGCGGGTTCGTCTCGCATTCTTCGTCGTTGGGTTTGATGGCTTTGCGAACGGGGAGTTCGAGGATCTCCTCTGCGCCGCAGGTGCAAGGATCACCGCGGCGGCAGCGACATTTCTCCGCGAGTTTGCGAAGCGTGCGCTTGGCAATGCGATCCTCGAGGCTATGGAAAGCGAGAATGGCGATGCGGCCCTTCTCCTCGAGGCACCGGGCGAGGTCGACGATGGCTTGATCGAGGTTCGCAAGTTCCGAGTTCGTCGCGATGCGCAGCGACTGAAAGACGCGTGTCGCGGCATCGATCTTCTTCCCGCGCGCGCGCGCGGGGACGTGGCGACGGACGAGTTCGGCTAGGTGCGTAGTGCGCGTGATCGCTTCGCGCTTTCGTTCTTCGACGATGACGCGCGCGATCTTCTTGGCTGCCGGTTCTTCGCCGTAGTCGCGGAAGATGGCGGCGAGTTCGGGCTCGGAAGACTGCGCGATGATTTCAGCAGCCGTGCGGCCGGGCCGACTTCGGTCATAGCGCATGTCGAGCGGGGCATCGAAGCGGAAGGAGAACCCTCGCTGCGGGTCGTCGATCTGGTGCGAACCGATGCCCAAGTCGAGCAAGACCGCATCGACGGATCGCGCGGGGCTTCGTTCGGCGAGCACTTGCGGCGCGTTGCGGTAGTCATCATGGTGGGTTTCAAGGCGCCCGCCGAATCGAGTCAGTCGCTTGCGAGCCTGCTCGAGGGCCTGTTCGTCGCGATCGAAGCCGATCACCCTTCCGTCGGGGGCGGTGGCGATCAGCCAGTCTTCCGCATGGCCGCCCATGCCGAGCGTTCCGTCGAGAAGCACCTTGCCGGCGGAGGGAGCGAGCGCCGCGCGTGTTTCGCGGAGCATGACGGGACGATGGCGGTCGGCCGGATCAGGCCTGATCTCAGCCGGATTCACTCGAGCCTCCGCGTGCGCCACGAGCGATCGAGCGCTGCTGTTCCTCCGTCACGATGGGCGGCTGCTTCTCGAGCTTCTCCGCGGCGGTCACTTCCAAGTACGAGAGCTTGCCGCTGACCGTGACCTTGCCGCTGAGTTCGGCCGCGTCGCGGACGCGGGAGTTGATCAGGAAACGGAACTGCGAGTCGAGAGCGGAGGTATTTCCCCAGTAGTTGACGGCCCGAAGGTAGTGATCGATTTCGGGATCGAGGTCCAGCAAAGGGTCGGAGAGGTCCAGATCGTTCAAGAGGGCGCGCTCGTGCGCCTTCCACGCGGGGAGGGGGTAGACGCGAGCCGTTTTGCCGTCGCGGGAGGTGATGAAGACCTTCCGGCCCGGTCCGCACCGTTGCTCGAATTCCGGTAGGAATTCTGCCGGGATTCTCAGGCGGCCTTTTTGGTCCACCTTGGCTGATGCGCTACCACGCAGCATCGTCGCTCCGGTCCGGTGCGCGGGGGCACCCGGTCAGATGGGCGGGGCGGTTTCGTCGGATTGGGATCGGGCGGACCCTCTTTGCGGCTCGAGGCTTTCAACTCTCCTCCCGATGCCGCCACATTCCACCACCGGAAGATGCTACGAGGTCCCCTCGGTGCTGTCAACCATCAATCTTTCGTATTATGCCGTCACGGCTCGTCGCGAAGTCGGCGGGGAGGCAACGGCACCAGGCCCGACTACTGCATATGGTAGCTACGACTCGAGAGCGACCTAAGATACTGTATAGCCGGTGGATTCGGCCGACGCCAGGCACAATGGGCGGACTTTTCCGAGGGAAAGTTCGCTCCGGGGGTCCGGCTGCGATACGACAGGCGGCGGAGGCGCCGAAAATTTGACGGAGGAAGCGTCATGGTCGGCGACTTGCATCATGAAGACGAAGAGTAAGCGAATGTTGATGACGATGGTCGGTGTCGCCGTGGGTGGATTGACGCTGGCGTACGTTCTTGCCGGGATACTGCTCTACTTGTCTCAGGACATGTTGGTCTTTCCCGGGGTCAGCAGCGCCGGCGAGCGCATCGGCGCGCTCCCGTCGGCAGCGCGCGAAGTGGCGATTCCGCGGGAAAGCGCTTCCCCGCTCTACGGCGTTATGCTCGACGTTCCCGGCGCCGAGATGACGATCCTCTTCTTCGGGGGCAACGGAGAATCGGTGGCGAGGTCGGTGTACGACCTCGAGGGTCTGCGGGCTCACGGCGCGAGGGTGCTGATGGTGGACTACCCCGGCTACGGCGGTAGTCCGGGAAAGCCGTCGGCGGAAGCGGTCTACGAAACCGGGCAGGCGTCGCTGGACTTTCTGGCCTCGATGCCGGAAGCCGGGCGCATCATCGTCGCCGGCCGTTCGCTCGGTACGGCGGCGGCGACTCGCATCGCTTCCGACGATCGTGTCGCGGGCCTGATGCTCTTCGCCCCCTTCACGACCTTGGCTGAGGCCGCAAGTCGGCAGATGCCGATCTTCCCCGTCGGCCGTCTCCTGCGGCATCGGCTCTCCAACCGGGAGGACATTCGCCGCGTTCGTGTACCGATCCTGCTCTATCACAATCGGGACGATCTGATCGTACCCTCGTCGATGTCCGCCGAACTCGAGGACCTCGCCGAGACCCGCGCGATACGAGTGCTTGGAGAGTCCGGCGGGCATAACGGTATCGACTTCGAACCGGGAACTTCCGCGGGTGAGGCCATCGCGGCCTTCTTGGACGCGCTCGAGCCGGTCACGGATCGAGCCGACCTTTCCGCCGACCATCAGGCGAAGCCTGAGCGAAACTAGGAGGTCCCCACGATCCGTAGCCGAAAAAAAGAGTTCTTCACAATTCTTGCAAAGTAGTCCAGAATGATCCGGCGCGGGGATCTCTCGATGGAGGGAGCCGATCTTCGCCGTATGTATTAACGTCTTCCACGACACACCGCGTGATGCCGGAGGGGTTGGATGGGAGACACGAATGGGCGGTCGGACCGGATGAGTGCTGCACCAGAACCGCAGGAGATGGAATGAGCTGATTCACCGCTCGCCTCAGGTGGGGTAGAACCTAGGTTGAGGAGGGCGCGACAAAGTGATCGGTAAAACCGTCAGCACAGTTCCGAGGCCCGACCGGACATCCTGGAGGAAAAGGATGCCCGAATTGAAGGGGAGCCCCAAGCTAGGAGAGTACCTCAGGTGCCTCCGGAGCGGGTACGGGTACTCGCTGCGTAAGGTCGAAGAGAAAGCGAGGCAGCAGGGCGGAGAGATCGACAACTCTCAGTTGAGCCGCTACGAGAAGGGTGTTTGCTACCCTTCGTTCGACAAGCTTCGCACTCTCGCTCGTATCTTCAACGTCTCTGTTCAAACCTTCTCCGACGTCGTCGACCTCGAAGAGCTGGAAAAGAACCAACCCGAAGGAAACGACGCACGTGAGTTGCTGCGCGAGGGCAACCGCGAGTGGCAGCTCGGCGACTACGGGCGCGCCTACGTGAGTTTCCAAAAGGCGATCCGCATTCTCGATGAAGGGCAAGATCTTCTCGACGAAGAGACGACCCGCCTCGTGGCCAAGGCGCGGCTCGGTTCGGCGATCATCCTCTACATGATGAGGAAGATCAGCATGTCCGAATACGAGATCCGGCAGCTGCTGAGAATGGAGTCGCGACTCGACGACGAGACGAAGGTGCGCGCATTGCTGCAATTGAGCAACGTTCATGCGAGTTTCGGCGACTACATGTTGGCCGAGATGGAAGCGCGTCACTCTCTCGATCTCGCCAAGAAAAGCGAGGACGAGACCCTCATCGCCTTCGCTCATCATGCGCTCGGCCGCATCTTCCAAGACAGCGGGCGTCCGGATGAAGCTCTCGAGTACTGGCACCAAGCGCTCGAAGCCTATCGAAAACTCGGCAACGCCAAAGAAGCGCTCAAAGTCAAGAGGAGTCTCGGGCTGCTCTATGCCGATCGCGGTCAGTTCCGTGAGGGGATTCGCCTCCTGCAGGACGCGCGCGCGGAAGCTCGCAAGCTCGGTCATCGGTGGACGGTGGCCTCTGCCGGCGCGTGCCTCGCCGAGGTCTACTACAAGAAAGGGTCCTTCCAAAAGGCCCGGACCTTCATCCGAGAATCGAATGCCATCGCTTCCAACGGGGAAGTCCAGTACGTCGATATTCTCTTTCTCAACGCCTTCTATCTTTGGAGGATTGCCCAAGCAGAGGGCAATCGTGCCGAAGCGAAGATCGTCTTCGGACGTCTCAAGTATCTGCGACCGAACATGGAGCAGACGCTACCCGAAGTCCGTGAATTCGATCACTTCATGGAAAAAGGGGGTGCGCGATGAAAAACCGCCTACTCCGAGCATGTGTGTTGGTGCTGTCTATCTTCTTTCTCGTTCCGGCGGTGGCGTCTGAAATCGACGGGCACGTTCCTCGAATCGACACCCGGTTGATCGAGCCCGATTACCGGATCGCAGAGGATGGGCCGGCGTTTCAAGCCGTGGATCCTACGGGTCGTCTTTGGGCGGTGTGGTCCTACGACAACGGTATCGAGAAAGATCTCGCGATATCTTTCGAGCTTGGCCGCACTTGGGTGACGCCGGAGTTGGTTGGCGCGCAGAACGGGATGGCCGATCTCGACCCGCGTATCGCCTTCACCAAGCAAGGGGTGCCGGTCATCGTATGGTGGCAGCAAGGCATCGATGATCCGGACGTGGCGAGGGTCATGGTCTCCTACTACGTGGACGGATCCTGGTCGGCGCCTCGGCAGGTCAACCCGATGGGAAGTCGCGCCCACAGTCCGAGCGCCTTCCCGAATCCCCACGCCGACAGCGGCCTCTCCATCGGTTATGTGAACGACGCCGGCGGCGTCGATTCGGCTCCGATCGATGGACAGCCGGATGCGCGCCCCGCAGATCCCAACGGCGGGGCGGAAGGTCCCGAGCCGATGCCGACCTTCATCCGGCATCCCGACGACGGCGACGACCACTACAAACGAGGTCGCTAGACGCCCTGCGCAGTAGAAACCGCGGATCCTGTCCGGGCCGTTCCGCTCATGCAGGGTCGCCTTCGCGGGAGCGGCAGGGGCTCGTCATCTAGAGGGTACGCCGATTTGACACAGGGCAGGGCTCGGCGCACACTCCCCGACGTGAACGTTCGGGCTCAGGTTCCGCCGGGAGGCTCCGTCCGCCGGCTGCTGCTGCGCGCGGTGGCGCTTTATCTCGGCCTCTTCATCGCCATCGGTGGGACTGCGAGCTGGCTGATCTTTCACGACTTCAGCGAGCGGCAGATCTCCGAGCAACTCGCGGAGGTGCAGTCGAGGGGTCGCGATCTCGCACGCCAGCTTCGAGAACTCGGTCTCGACAAAGCGATCGGCGAGATTCAAGAGATCACGCGCCAGACGGCCATCGCAAGAAAGATCGATGAGTTTACGGCGACACTGACCCAGACGACCAGCGTCAAGCTCGTCGACGCCGCCGGCCGCGTGATCTACAGCGGACATCGCGAAGAGACTCGCGAGATCCCAGTCGGTGACGACGTTCCGGTCAATCCCGATTCTCCCCCCGAGAACTTTCTCGGAGGCGTTTTGAGCCAAAGCCCGCTCGGCGATCAAGCCGGAATCATCGGATTTCCCCATGTGCGCACCATCACGGTTCCGGTTGGAGAGAGCGGGCACTTGGTGATGGGCATCGTCTCCGAGAAGGAGGCCATCGCGGAGACGCAACGCCTCTTGATGGGCAAGATGATTCTCGGCGGTCTCGTTTCGTTGAT
>JALUUK010000311.1 GCA_027021395.1 Acidobacteriota bacterium | reverse complement strand
TCCCGGCGGCCGAGCGGACGGAAAACGATGCTCTCGTCGATGCGATTGAGAAACTCCGGGCGGAAATGCTGCTTCAGACGTGCGCGGATCATCTCTTGGAGCTCTGCGAAGGCATGCTCGTCCCCGCCACCGGAGCCGCCGAGATGCTCGAGGATCAGATCGGATCCCACATTCGATGTCAGGATCAGGATCGTATTCTTGAAATCCACCGTGCGACCCCGACTATCGGTCAGCCTTCCATCGTCGAGCACTTGCAGAAGAAGATTGAAAACCTCTGAATGCGCCTTCTCGATCTCGTCGAGCAGGATCACGGAAAAAGGCTTGCGCCGCACGGCTTCGGTCAACTGGCCTCCTTCGTCATAACCGACATAGCCGGGAGGCGCACCGATCAGTCTCGCCACGGTGTGGCGTTCCTGATACTCGGACATATCGATTCGGATCATGCTGCGCTCGTCATCGAAAAGCGCCGCCGCGAGCGCGCGGCCGAGTTCCGTCTTTCCCACTCCCGTCGGCCCGAGAAAGAGGAACGATCCGATCGGGCGGTCGGGATCGCCGAGCCCCGCTCTCGCCCGCACGACGGCGTCGGCGACGGCATCGACCGCCTCATCTTGACCGACGACACGCTCGCGAAGAAGATCCGCCAAAGCGAGAAGTCTTTCCTTCTCGGAGGTCAGAAGACGCGTCACGGGAATCCCGGTCCAGCGGGATACGATCTCGGCGATATCCTCTTCCCTTACGTCCTCGCGTACGAGATGAGTGCGGCCTTCCTCGGCGAGACGACGTTCCGCTTGCTCGAGCCGTCGCTCACATTCCGGCACTTCGCCGAACTTGATTCGGCCGGCCGTTTCCAGATCGCCGAGGCGCTCGGCGTTCTCGAGATCTTGACGCAGGTGTTCGATCTTTTCCTTGAGATCGGCGATCTCGGCGTAGGAATGCTTTTCCTCCTCCCAGCGAGCCTTTTGACCTCGAAACTCATCCTGCAGATCGGCGAGTTCTTTTTCGACCTTGGTCAGACGTTCGGCCGAAGAACCGCTCTTGTCTCCCACCAGGGCCGTTCGCTCGATCTCGAGCTGCATGATCTTTCGCTTGAGATCGTCAAGAAGCGTCGGCATCGACTCGACTTCCGTCTTCAGCCTTGCGGCTGCCTCATCCATCAGATCGATGGCCTTGTCCGGCAGGAAACGATCGGCGATATAGCGATCCGACAACACGGCCGCGGCAACGAGTGCGCCATCTTGAATGCGTACACGATGGTGAACTTCGTAGCGCTCCTTCAAGCCGCGCAAGATGGAGATCGTTTCCTCGACCGAGGGCGGATCCACCGTCACCGGCTGGAACCGCCTCTCGAGAGCCGGGTCTTTTTCGATGTGCTTGCGGTATTCGTCGAGCGTCGTGGCACCGATGCAGTGCAGGTCGCCGCGAGCCAACGCCGGCTTGAGCATGTTCGCCGCATCCACCGCTCCCTCGGCAGCGCCCGCTCCGACGACGGTATGAATCTCGTCGATGAAAAGAAGCACACGCCCTTCCGACTCGATCACCTCCTCCAAGACCGCCTTGAGGCGTTCTTCAAACTCTCCGCGGAACTTTGCACCCGCCAAGAGCGCCCCCATTTCGAGGCTGACGAGACGACGATCGACGAGGCTTTCGGGCACATCCCCCGCGGCGATGCGGCGAGCTAGGCCCTCCGCGATCGCCGTCTTGCCGACTCCCGGCTCTCCGATCAGCACGGGGTTGTTCTTCGTCCGGCGGCAGAGCACTTCGATCGTGCGGCGGATTTCCTCGTCGCGGCCGATGACCGGATCGAGCTTACCTTCTCGTGCCGCCTCGGTCAGATCCCGGCCGTAGCGTTCGAGTGCTTGATAGGTTGCTTCGGGATCTTGCGAGGTCACCCGCTTCCCGCCACGCACGGTGCGCATGGCAGAAAGAAAAGCGTCGCGGGTGATACCGAGCAACTTCCAAGCCGAAGCCGAAACGGATTCCATGGCCAGCAAGAGGTGCTCGACGCTGACGTACTCATCGTCGAGCGCGCGCGCTTCCCCCTCTGCGGCGAGCAAGACCTTTTGCAGTCGCGGGCCGGCCGTCATCGGAGCCGACTCGGCACCCGATCCGGTCACCTCCGGGATCTTGCGCAACTCGGCCTCGATGGCTGCAGGAAGGGCTTCGGTGTTCACGCCGGCCGCGCGAAGCAACGGCGCGGTGAGCCCCTGTTCCTGCTGCAGCAAGGCGAGCAATAGATGCAGATCTTCGACTTGTTGATGGTGTCGACCGAGAGCCAAACGCTGCGCATCGGCTAGCGCCTCTCGGGATTTGTCGGTCATGCGTTCCATGGTCTACCTCAGGATTCCAGCTTGGCGAGACGTTCGTAGAGTTCACGTTCCTCGCGGCTTGGTTTTTCGGGAATCACGAGACGCAAGCGAATCTTCAAGTCGCCCCGTGAATCGTCTTTCTTCGGCAGGCCCTTGCCGCGAATGCGCAGCAAGGTGCCGTTTTGCGTCCCCGGAGCCACGTTCACGACGAGCGGCCCTTCCGGTGTATCGACCGACAGATGGCCGCCGACCACGGCTCGAGCCGCGCTGATCTTGGTCTCGATGATCAGATCGTCTCCCTGCACCTCGAGCCCCGGTTCGGGACGCAACTTGATCTTCAGCAGCAGGTCGCCCGCCGGCCCGCCGGCCACGCTCGCCCCACCCTGCCCGGCG
>JALUUK010000310.1 GCA_027021395.1 Acidobacteriota bacterium | reverse complement strand
AAGACCACGTCCTTGATGGCTACCAAGCGAAGATCGAGGCGAGAGACGAGGACTTCCTCCGCAGCGGTCAGGCTGGTCGTGTCCTTTTCCTGCCAGACATGCACCGAACCGAAGAAGCGAACGTGCCGGTCCGCGTCGAATGGGACCCACGCGCGATCACTCTTGACGCGAACGACGTCATCGCCTCCGAATGCGCCTCCTGCGCCTTTCTTGCCCAAGCGCATTTCGGCCAAAACGCTACCGAGCGCTTCGAGCATCGCTTTGTCCGGATCGATCAGAAAACTGGGAGCCTCGATCACTTGCTCTCCCTGTCGGGCCGTGGCCGGATCGCCGCTGATCAGGTATTCCGTCGATGCTCCTTCGCTCCAGAAGAGTTCGTCGCCGGTCAGCGTCTCCCCACCGGGGGCTTCGACGATGACGTGTCCTTGGGCTCGAGCATCCGAAAGGAGGCCGAACGGCCGCTGCGAACCGGTGAATCGGTCGCCGCGCACGACCCACTCCTCTTGCGTTCGCGGCGAGGTGATGCGTGCGACGAAGCCCTGCGGCAACTCCAGCCGAATCTCTCCGGGAACGGTTTCCGAACGCGAAAGCACCGCGCGATCGCCCCCTATCCAGGCGCGCTGTAGCACGCCCCCTTCGACGCGACGCAGGAGGATGCCGACGGCTTGCCCGGCGAGAATTCGCTCAGGTGTCTCGTCGCGGATATTTTCGACGACCAACGAGCCTGAGGTCAGTTGATGCTCGCCTCCTCGGAGCCGGGTGCTGAGGGTGACGGGTCCACGGGCGTGAAATGAGCCGCTATCGTTTGGGGAGGGCAAGCGAACGATTCCGCCGGCGGCCGAGATCTGTCTTTGGGGTTGGCGTGCGCGAAAAGGTTCGGCAAAGACGATCTCGTCGCTTGCCATGCGATAGGTTGCTTCGTTGGAATCGAAGTTCCATGCACCTTCATCACGCTTGCCCGCGTGCGTGAACGAAACCGTGACTTCATCCATCAAACGCAGAATGCGAGAATCGGGAAGATAAGTCATGCGGGCCACACGCGCTCTGATGTTCGCCGAGCGAATGCGTGCCGGACCGGGCGACTCGAGGCTCTTGTCGCGAATATGGTAGATCAATTCGTCCGTTTCCAGGATGATCCCGTCGGGGTCTTCGACGACGACGTCGTTCTTGAGCACCAAGCGCTCGTACTCGTGCCTCAAGCGTCCCGCGTGAACGGCGCCGGCCTCGGCGCTGACCACGACTTGCCGGCCGTCGTCGAGCGGGATGACGAGGCGCTCGACGTCTTGGAGTGCAAAGTCGTCCTCGATTCCCAGCGTTCTCGTAGCCTGGAGTTCGAAGACGAGCGCGCCTTCTCGGGTGTGCTTGATCTCGAAGCCGTTTTCGAGGCGCGCCGTTTCATCGGGATGTTGCGGGCGCCGACTCGTCACCGGATCCACCGGCGGCTGTCGCGGCCGGAGGACTTCGTAGCCGATGCCGCCGAGCACCACCAAAACGGCGATACCGGGGAAAATCCACGATGCTCGTTTGCCCTGCACTCACTCTTCCGCCCGGCATGTCGGCGATGCGACGAAGTCGCTGCGCTCGTCGCCGGCCGCGATGCGGCGATTGCTGAGCGCCCGATGCCCTCGAAGACGAAGCACTCAGCGCCCCTTGAATTCCGGACGGCGTTTCTCGAGAAATGCCGCCGTTCCCTCTTGCATATCCTCTGTCGCGAAGGTCAGCCCAAAGAGTGTCGCCTCGTATTCCAATGCTTCGCCAAGCGGCATCTGCAGGCCCTTGCGCACGGCGTCGATTGAGTAGCCTACGGCCCGAGGCCCCTTGCCCGCGATCGTCGTCGCCAGCTCCTGCGCCTCTTCGAGCGCCGAGCGTTCGGTCGCCAAGCGATTGACCAGCCCCCATGCCAGCGCCGTTTCGGCGCTGATCATCTCGCAGGACAAAATGGTCTCCAAGGCACGTCCCTCGCCGACGAGCCGGGAAAGTCGCTGCGTTCCACCGAATCCAGGGATCAACCCGAGTCCGACTTCCGGCTGGCCGAATCGCGCTCGTGCACCGGCCACTCGCAAATGGCACATCAAGGCGATCTCACAGCCGCCGCCGAGAGCGAAGCCCTCGATGGCCGCGATGACGGGTTTGCCCACGGCATCGATGGCCTCGCCGAGCGATTGGCCTAGGCGGGCAAAGTGTCGCGCTTCGTGCGGGCTGAGTTCAGCCATTTCCTTGATGTCGGCCCCGGCTACGAAGGCTTTGTCTCCGGCGCCCGTCAGGATCACCGCCCCGGCTTCCTCGTCGTCACGAGCGCGCCCGAGAGCTTCGCCGACTCCGAGCAAGACCTCCTTGTTCAAGGCGTTCAGCTTCTCCGGTCGACGGATGGTGATCCGCCCCACACCGGCATCGGATGCGTAGACCACGACTGCGTTTTCGCTCATCGACGAGTTTCTCCCTTGGATCAGGAGATTCTGGCATGGACCGCGGCTCCGCTCACCCGGAAGGCGGAGGATAGGTGAAGAAATTCTCAGATGCGGTGTGCCGCTGCGCGAATCGATTTGCGGAAATCAGGGCCGTCCATCACCACGGTCCGGCACATCTCGGCGAGGCGGGATGCGAGACGTTCGCCGACACGGTCGGCGAGCGTTTCGCTCTGTCCCTTGGGCGAGTGCTCCGGCCTATTGGTCGTAAAGAGCGTCATACGGTTGCGGTTGTAGC
>JALUUK010000309.1 GCA_027021395.1 Acidobacteriota bacterium | reverse complement strand
AGTTCGTGGAAACGCAGCATCGTCACGTCCTTTCTGTTGGCGCAGAACATACACTAACGCCGATCTCCGAGCAAGTCTGGAATCTTCCCTCTTGACGCGGCAGATACGGGAACCTCGGATCCGGGAGCCTGCGGGTCGAGTCGCGAAGCACTCGGCCGGATCATTTCTCGTCGAAACCAGTGGAGACAGTGGGGACACTCGGCGGGGCGGTGCGGCACAGCCCTCGAGCCACCTGGCGCGAGCCTCAATAGGAGCGGGGGCGGCCTGCTGGCCGCCCCCGCCGGGTCGATTCGTCGCGGCTGAAACGCTCAGCGGCGAGATTCGATCGACTCGAGCTGCAAGGATCCGAACTGATCCCCCTGAGCCAGCGGTTCCGAGCAGGAGGTGTGAATCTTGATCCCCTGCAGGCGCTCACCCGTGCTCTGGTCGATGATCTGGAAAACCAGGTTGCTCGGCAACCTGCGCTTGTGGCGGCGCTCCCGCTTGCGCTTGGCGCGCTTGCCGCACTCGCGCGGCGCGGGGGCGAGATCCGCGTAGCTCAGCGTGAACGTGTCGCCGATGAGAACGTCGCGGAAGACGACGAGCTTGCGGCCCTTCCTGTTGCGCACCCTGATCTTCACGGGGTCGGTCATCAACGCATCGCCCTTGCAGCGCATCTTCCCGTTCTGATCATTGGTCGATACGTCGCAGCTCTCGCCGGTGTAGGTCAAGGTGATCGACTTCATGCCGCCTTCGCATTCGAGGCCTCCGTCATCCGGCGGCTCGGAGAAGGTCTGCACTGCTGCCGCGGAGGCCTGGCAGTTCCACTCTCCGGTGGCGTTGGCATCGAAGCGAGTCTGCTTCCAGGTAGTGGTGTCGGCGGTGAAAGTGATCGATTCGCCCGGCGCCAGGTTGGACGCATAGCCGACCTCGCCGAGGAGGTCGTCGTTGACGGTCAGCTCTCCGGTGTCGCCATCGCCGTTGTTGGTCACCGTATAGCTGACGGTGGTCGCTGTGCGCAGGTCCCGCGACGTGCCCTGGGTGGTGTCGTAGGCGAGAGCCAGCAGGCTGCCGAACTGATCGCCGATGTTGAACTTCTTCTCGCACTTGAGGCGGATCTTGTTGGTCTCGAGCGAATTCCCGAGGCTGTCGAAGATCTCGATGCGAATCGTACGACCGAGGTGGTCGAGTCCGGCCCGCCGCGCGTCGAAGGTCACCACGTCGCCGAGCATCACGCCTTCGACCGAGTCGATCAGAGTGCCGTCGTTGCGCGTCATCTCGATCCGTACGTTCTCCTCGAAAGCGGCGGCGCCGGAGCAATGAGCATTGTGGGCCTGCTGGTGCGTGCTGGCCTCGCAGCCCTGGCCGGTGTACTCGAACGAGACCCGCGTCAAGGCGCCGTCACATTCGGTTTCCGGAACGATCACGTCCGGAGGGGTGATCTCCATCGACAGGTCCAGAGCACACTGCCCGGGGGGCCTGCAGGAGCGATTCATGTGGAGTCCGGCAAAGAAGGTCGTGAAGTTCTGGGCGAATTCGTCGGTCGACTTCTTCTCCAGCATCTGGTGCTGAAGGCAGGCCCATGTGGCGCCCTCGGGAAGATCCACGGCGGTCGAGAAGACGCCGAGTTTCTCGCCCTTGAAGCCGAAGTCGGCATCGATGATCTTGTTCTCCTCGAGAACCTGATAGAGATCGATCAGAGTGGTCGGCTTGGGTCCCGAGCCGGTGGCGAACCAGGTGCGCTCCGGCGAGGCGTAGGCCACGCGCGTACTGCCAGCAACGGTATGAACGTCTTCGAGGACGCCGCCGATGCCGAGGCTGACATCGCCCTGCACCTGACAGCCGAGGGGTTCGAAGTCGAAGCAGAAGACTTCACTGTTGGCCTGATCCGAATAGTCGAAGGTTCGGGCCCATCGATCGTAATTGGCGATGTCCGCGCCCTGGAGACCGATGGCTTCCCAGTCGCCGTCGCCCGGAACGATCTGGTAAATCACGACCATCACCACTCCATGCTGCACGCGGTAAGGGCGCGCGTTGTTCACCACGTCGTTGAAATTCTGAATCGTGAAGGTGTTCACGCCAGGGGCGATTGCATACAGTGGTACGTCGGCACGGGAGACGACCTCGCCGCCCTTGGTGGCGGCCTCGTCGGGCGGCACCTCGTAGCGACGGCCGATCTCGACGCCTGCCAGGTCCAGTGGTGCGCTCAGGGCGCCGCCGCTGAGGGTGACCTCGGGGTCGGGGTTGCTCGCTTCGGTGGTCTCGCCGGACCAGTAGAGCCAGGCGACCAGCGGGTCACCGGGCACGTCGATTTCGAAGGTGTGAGCCCCTTCTCCGGTGCCGACCCCGGCGATGGCGATACGAACCTCACCGCCGGAGATTCTCTCGAACTCGGTAAGCGGGGTGTCGAAGCTGGTCTGTGCCAGCGCTGCGGCCGCGGCGAAGGCGACGGCAGATCCAAGGGACAGGGCGCGGATCGCACCCCAGATGCGGAATGGCTTCATTGCTTTCTCTCCTCCCACATTCCTGCGTGACTGCCTCGACATGCCGGCGATGACTCCAATAGACGCAACGGCAGCGAACAGGAATGAACCCGATGCACTTTCTTCGATGATTTCCAGACGACTCCGGCTGGCGTCTCCCTTCTCGCTTCGCCGGCACAGCCGTCTTCGCCGCCCGAGTGCGGCGAAGGCAACAACCCCCATCGATCCTCCGCATCAAGCAGTTACGTTGAA
>JALUUK010000308.1 GCA_027021395.1 Acidobacteriota bacterium | reverse complement strand
GGCAAGGGCCCGCGCCTGCGCGTCGACGGAACTTTGCACGAACACGACCATGCGATCTGTACCACCTGCGGCCGGATCTACGACGTGCCGCGCCATCATGCTTTGGGGCAGAGCCCGAGCCCCGAACTTTCCGGAATGAAGATTTGCCGGGTGCGCGTCGAATACGACGTCATCTGCGGCGAGTGCCTCGAGACGACCCACCTCGATCTCGATTCCCATCGAAGCTCTACGTGATCGACTATCCAATGACCCCCATAACCTAGTCCCATGGCAAATCCCAAAGTCACGCAAAAGGAGAAACAGGACATGGCCGATCTCAAGGGAAGCAAGACTCTAGACAACCTCAAAGCCGCTTTCGCCGGAGAAAGCCAAGCGAACCGACGCTACCTCTATTTCGCCAAGCAAGCCGACATCGAGGGTTATCCCGAGATCGCCGGTCTGTTTCGCGATACCGCCGAAGGAGAAACCGGTCACGCACACGGCCATCTCGAATACATGAAGAAGGTCGGCGATCCGGCCACCGATCTTCCGATCTCCGAAGTCGGCGAGATGCTCGCTGCCGCCGTGGCCGGAGAAACTCACGAATACACCGACATGTACCCCGGCATGGCGCGTTGCGCCCGCGAAGAAGGCTTTACGGAAATCGCCGACTGGTTCGAAACCTTGGCCAAAGCCGAGCGCTCTCACGCCGGCAAGTTCCAGAAGGCCTTAGATGAGTTCTGATTCACCCGATCTCGCCGGCTACGCCGCGACCGACGGTCTGACGTACAACCCCAACGAGGCAAAGTTCTGGGACGAAGACGCGCTCGAAAAGGAGATCGTCCGCTCCTTCGAACTTTGCCACAGTTGCCGGCTCTGCTTCCGCTACTGCCGATCTTTTCCGACGCTCTTTGCTGCCGTCGATGAGGCGGATGACGTACGTAAGATCTCCAAGACCACACGAGAGCGCATCGTCGACGAGTGTTTCCAGTGCAAGCTCTGCTATACGCAGTGCCCTTATACCGAAGCCGAGGGACACGAGTTCAAACTCGATTTCCCTCGGCTCCTCATGCGCATCAAAGCCGTCGAGCGGCGAAAGAGCGGCATTCCCCTACGCGACAAGATGCTCGCCGATCCTGATGCGCTAGGGAAAGTGGCCTGCAAGATGCCGCGATTGTCCAACTGGGCCAACCATTTCGCGCCCCACCGGCTGATGATGGAAAAGCTCGGCGGCATCCACCGCCGAAAGCTATTGCCTAGCTTCGAAGCGCCGACCTTCGAATCGTGGTTTCGGACACATTCGCAAGGTGCCGCGAACGACCAAGACGACGACCAATGCGATGTCGTGCTCTTCGCGACCTGTTTCGTGAACTACAACCGCCCGAGTATCGGCAAGGCCGCCGTCGAAGTCTTGGCGAAAAACTCATGCCGCGTCCATTGCCCGGAAGTGAATTGCTGCGGAATGCCCGCTCTCGATCAGGGCGATATCGAAACGGCAAAGAAGAAAGCCGCCACCAACGTCCATGCGCTCCTTCCCTACGTGGAACGTGGAATGGTCATTGCCGTGATCAATCCGACCTGCTCGATGATGATGAAGAAGGAGTATTCCGCGTTGCTGGACATTCCGGCCGAACCCGCTTTGGCCGCTGCGGCGGAAAAGGTGGCGGCCGCCACGATGGATATTTCCGAGTTCCTCGTCGATCTGCGCAAGCAAGGCGTCTTCAAAGAGGATTTCAAGAGTACGCCTGACGGCGTCGTGGCCTACCATGCTCCCTGCCATCTCCGGACCCAGAATATCGGCTTTCGTGGACGCGATCTCATGCGGCGCATTCCCGGCCTTAGGCCCCGACTCGTCGCCGAATGCTGTGGCCACAACGGCACCTGGGCGATGAAGACGCGTTTTTTCGAAAACGCGATGAAAAACGGGCAGAAGGCCTTCGACGGCATGCAGGGTGCCGATGCCGCGTTGTGGACGACGGATTGCCCTCTCGCCGCCATTCAATTCGAACAGGCCTGCGGCAAGAAGGCTCTACATCCCATCGAGGTGCTCGCGCGTGCCTATCGCGAGGACGGATTCGATCGGAAGACGGGAGACCTCTAGGTGCAACGAATTTCAGCAAACGATTTGATGAGCGGCGATGAGTACCAAGCCGATCGTCCGGACATCCGGCGTCGGATCATCGTCAAGAAGGAACGTCGCCGTGTTGCCGTCGGCGAGCACTGCTCGGTGCACTTCGAATGCTTCGAGACCATGCGATATCAGATTCACGAGATGCTGCGCGTCGAGAACAAGTGGGACGATGCCGATGCCATAGCCGAGGAACTCGCTGCCTACAACCCCATCCTTCCGGGCGACGGCGATCTTTCGGCAACCGTGATGTTCGAGTACCAGAGCGAGCAGGAACGAGCGGTCGAATTGGTCAAACTGCTCGGCATCGAAAACCATCTCAAGCTGGTCATCGGCGATACGGACCCGATTCTCGCGACCTTCGACCTCTCCCAAATCGGCAAAGATCGCATCTCGTCCGTTCAGTACATCCGCTGGTCGCTCGACGACGAGCAACGTGCTCTCTTGAAAAAAGACGGCACGGTCGTACGGCTCGTGATCGATCACCCCTCCCACCGCGCTCAAGCGGTCCTCTCGGAGAGCACACGCTGGGAAATCATGAACGATCCGGAGTGACTCGAGCCCGCGGCTGAATTCACGCGGCGTCGTAGTCGCCGCTTTTTCCGCCG
>JALUUK010000307.1 GCA_027021395.1 Acidobacteriota bacterium | reverse complement strand
GATTTCTTCGTGCATCTTGGTCATCTCGCGACAGATCGTGGTTCGTCGGTCTCCGAAGATCTGTACGAGGTCCTCGAGGCAGGCAAGGAGGCGGTGGGGCGCTTCGTAGAAGACGATCGTTTCCTCTTCGCTGCGTAAGGCTTCGAGTCGGCGACGTCGGGCGGGCCGGCGTGCGGGAAGGAAACCTTCGAAACGGCATCGCTCTGCGGGGAGTCCGGAGACCGAAAGAGCCGCGGCGAGCGCCGAAGGACCGGGGACCGGAACGACGGCGATGTCGGCGGCCAAGGCGGCGGCAACGAGTCGATGGCCGGGATCCGAGATTCCCGGAGTGCCGCCGTCGGTGATCAAGGCGAGATCGGAGCCATCTTCGAGCAGAGCGATCAGGGACGACGTCTTGCGCGCCTCGCTGAATTTGTGCGCGGAGCGCAAGGGTCGATCGATGCCGAGGTGCTCGAGGAGCTTTCCGCTGCGACGGGTGTCTTCCGCGACGACGAGATGAGCAGCGGCCAAGGTGGCGCGCGCCCGTTCGGTCACGTCGGATAGATGGCCGATCGGCGTCGCGATCACATAGAGCGTGCCGCGCTCGCTCACGTTTCGATTTGCAGGCCCGAACCGCCGGTCACCCGCCCGATGCGAGTCGCTCGACTCTCCTCGCGCATCGAGGCGCTTTCGAAGGCATCGGCGAGGTTCCCGGGAACCGCCAACAGCAGACCGCCCGAGGTTTGGGGATCGAAGAGCAGGGCTTTTTCGCCGTCATCGAGAGAGTCGAGCGCGACGATCTTCTCGGAAAAAGCCGAGGCGTTGGACTTTGAGCCGCCGGGGACGAGCCCCCGGCGGACGGCGTCGCGTGCACCGCCTAGGACCGGAACGCGCGACCACTCGATCACCAAGTGCACTCCTGAAGCTTCGGCGATCTCCAGCGCATGCCCGGCGAGCGAAAAGCCCGTCACGTCCGTTCCCGCGCGTACGCCGGCCGCCCGCGCCGCGCGCGCATCACGCGCGCTAAGTCGGCTCATCGACTCGATCAACGCGCTTTCATGCTCGGAGTCGAGTTGCTGCTTCTTCAGCGCAGTGCTCAAGATGCCCGTGCCGATGGGCTTGCAGAGGTAGAGCAGATCTCCTTCGCGCGCATTCGACTTTAGAATCAAAGAGGGCTCGTCGGCGAAACCGAGAACCGACAGGCCGAATTTCGGCTCCTTGTCCCGTACGGTGTGGCCGCCGGCCAAGACCGCCTCGGCCTCTTGAACCTTTTCTGCAGCGCCCTCGACGATGGCGGACATGATCGAGGCGGGTAGATCGGCGGGAAAGGCGGCTACCGAAAGAGCCAAGAAAGGCTCGCCGCCCATCGCGTAGACATCCGAAAGCGCATTGGCCGCGGCGATCCGGCCGTAGTCGTGGGCGTCATCGACGATCGGAGTGAAGAAATCGACGGATGCGATCAAGACCCTGCCGTCTGCCAGCCGGTATGCTGCGGCATCATCGGGCTCACGAATCCCCACCAAGAGACGATCCGCCTCGAGCTTCGCATTCGACTTTTCGAGCCCGCGCAGAACCTGCGCGAGGGTCTCAGGACCTAGCTTGGAAGCTCAACCCGAGCTTGCAGCCAGCGTCGTGAGTCGGATCTTGTCCCGTTGACTCATCACTTCCGTTTTCCTTTCACGGTTTCTTTCGTTTCGCTTTGCGGGCGAGCGCCTTGCGCGCCTGCGCTCTTTGATAGCGAGACCGTCGACGATTCTTCTTCTCTTCGGCGGTTTTTTTCGCCTCATCGTTCGCAGCGGCGACGGGAGAGGCCGATGTCGCATGATGGCCTGCCTGCCGGTTTCTGTCGATGTGAGGCTGAACGCGTGCCGTTCCTCGAGCGTCGGGAGAAAGGGCGCGATGCGGCAAGCGACGCGGCAAGAGCCGCGTATCGATGCTTTCTGCACGCCGGAACTCTTCCTCCGATACGTGAATCTTCGATGATCCGAGATGCGGGGCATGCAGCACATCACCATCCATGGCCAGAAAGTCATGAAAAAGCCCGTCGACGGTCACTCGCTCGACCTCGCGAGGAAGACGCCGCCAAAGTCCCTTGTCGCGGGAGACGACGGCGACCGCATCGCCGGTCGAAATGCGGCGTTGCGTTTCGCAGACGATCCAATCGTCCGCCTCGGCCGGCGGCGCCACGTAGGAGATCTTGACCCTTTCGGTGTTCTCCGGCGCCGGTTGTTCGAGGAGCCGACCGGTGTCCCAGACCAGCAAGACCGTCGTATCCACGAAGTGAGCCCATCTGTCGAGCGCTCGAGCGAGCGCGTCCCGGCCTTCTCGAAGGTCATCGGCTCGGAATTCGACTCCTTCCCTCTCGGCGAAGGAAAGTAAGACGTTGTAACCGTCGACGATCACAGTTCGGAAGTGCTTCGCCATCGCGATCGCTCCCGACCGCTCGCCCATATATCGCCGAAGAGCCATCCCTCGTCGAAGTGATATCCATCCTGGAAGTGTCATTCGGCCGAAGCGAGCGGTCGCAGATTCAGGTTATATTAACGCACCATGTCGGCGATGACGATTTGGACCATCGGCCACTCCGATCGCTCCAAGGACGCCTTGAGCGCCCTGTTGCAGGAGTATGAGATCGATCGAGTGGTGGATGTGCGCTCTTCTCCCTGGAGTCGGCGGCATCCCTGGCACGGGCGCTCGGAAATGGAGTCCGCGCTTCGAGAGATTTCGATTTCCTAT
>JALUUK010000306.1 GCA_027021395.1 Acidobacteriota bacterium | reverse complement strand
CCGACCTCGAGATCCCTCTTCCTGGGATCTACCGGCGCACCGGATTCTTTGTCTCGATGTGCCGCGATTGGCCAAAGATTCCTGGCAGGTTCTTCTCGCGCCCCTCATCGAAACCGTCGACCCCGAGCAGAAGGTCGAGGGCAGCCGAACCTATCTGCGCCGCGAATCCGCGCTCTCACACGGCCGGGTTTCGATTCCCCTCAAGCTCGACACGCTCTCCGAAGTGGGCGGCACGCTGACCTGCCGATACCAGGTCGCGGCGAATGCGCGATTTCGCCTCGATGTTCGCTCTCTCGCCGCTGCGGGCCTACCGCCGCTTTGCGGGCGCTTCGTCGAAGGCACGCAAGCCGACGAAGCCGCCCACGTCGTGTGGATGGGCCTCGGCGGAATGCAGCAGTGCAACCGAGTGCGCGGGTACATCCAGCAGCGAGTGGTTCAGCAGCGTTCTCGCACCAGGGCCCGCTCTTAGCGGGGCCTCAGTCCCGGCGAAGCGCTTCGATCGGATCCAACCTCGCCGCCTTCACGGCCGGATAGATTCCAAAAATCAGCCCCACACCCGCGCACACACCGACCGAAAGCACGACGGCGAAGAGCGACCAAGCCACCGCCCATCCGGAGTAGATCGAGATGGCCTGCGCGATGCCAAAGCCCAAGACGACGCCGAGCAGCCCCCCCATGACCGATATCGTGAACGATTCGATGATGAATTGCATGCGGATGTCTTTTTGCTTGGCGCCGATGGCGCGACGAATGCCGATCTCCCAAGTTCTCTCGAGTACGTTGGCCAGCATGATGTTCATGATGCCGATTCCTCCCACTAGAAGTGAGATGCCGGCAATGCAGGCCATGACGATATTGAAGATTCTGCGCGTCTGCCGATTCTGTTCGAGCAGCGCCTCCGGCACGATGATCGTATAGTCCTCGACTCCGCGGTGTCGCGTCTCGAGCAACCCCACCAATGTCGCCGCGCTTTCTCGGACCGATACACCTTCTTCGACCTGTACGTGGATTTCGTCTAGTTCGTCCTCGAGCGGCTTGAACTTGAATTTCTTCAGCGCGGTTCGGATGGGAACCAAGATTTGATTGTGCACGCCCGCGATGGCTACGCCTTCGAACTCCGCCTGTTCGAGCGCACGATCGGTCATGACTCCCACGACGGTCAGCCATAGATGGTTCACCTTGATGCGCCCGCCGATGGCGCTTCGACCCGGAAAGAGTTCGCGTGCCACCGCGCCTCCGATCACACAAACCTGCGCGAAGTTCAGATCGTCGACCGGAAGGAGGGGTCTTCCTTCTCGCAGCCGTGTGTTCGTCATTTCGAAATGGCTTGGAGAGACTCCCAACACTTCTGCATGACTGTTGCCCCCGTCGCTGAATATGGTGTAGGTATTGACCTGCTTGATGGTCGTATGGTTGACGATCTGGGGCATCGTCTCGTGGATGGCATTCAGATCGTGGAGCGTCAGCCCCAGCGATTTTTCGCGAATCTCCTTGAGTCGGTCCTCCGAATTCTCCTTCGACTCGACCAAGATATTCCTCAATCCCATCGAATCGATCAGACTCAGCGCCTCTCGTTCCGCGCCCTCTCCAATACTGAGCATTGCAATCACTGCCCCGACACCGAAGATCATGCCCAGCATCGTGAGGAACGTCCGCAACTTGTGAGTCGCGAACTCCTCGAGCGCGAGCATCACGCCCGTTTTCCAGTTCATGGGTGGACCCGTTTCATGCAGGATGATTCACGGCGGATCAAAGAGCACCCCCTGCCTCTTGCGAGGTTTTCGGATTCACCAGGGCCACTTCTTCGCCTGCTTCGACACCTTCTGTAAGAACCGTCCGGGTCGTACTTCGCGCGCCGGTCTTCACCGTGCGACGCTCGAAGCCCCGGCCCCTTTTGACGAAGACCCAGTGTTCCTTCTCGTCGTGAAATACCGCCTGGTTCGGCACGCTCAAGACATCTTCTTCGCGTTCGACGTAGATCGTCACACCCACTGCGGCGCCGGGCCGCATCATCCCGACGACGGTCTCATCGAGAGCGACGACCGCCTCGAAGTACTTGACCGGACTCTTCCTGTCCTTCGCCTTCGCGAGACTGTGGACGCGCTGGACCTTGCCTGAAAAAACCCGGCCGGGATGAGAGTCGAGCACCAGATCGACGGCATGGCCCTCGACGAGCCCCGCCGCCTCGGATTCCAGCACGAAGACCTTCGCTTCCATCTCACTCAAATCGGGAAGTATGCCGACCTCCCAACCCGGATTGACCTTCATCCCGACCTGCAGCCGATCCTTCCACCAACGGTGATAGAAGAAGATCCCGTCGTGTGGCGCCTTGATCTCCAGACTCTTGCGCGCCTCCTCGAGCTGTTCGATCTTCATCTCGTGCGTCTTTCTTTGAATCTGAAGCAGTTCGAACTCGGTCTTGGCTCTAGCTTCGATCGTTTCTTCCTTGCGCTGATAATGTTCCTTTTTCTGATCGAGCAGTTCCCGGCTCGTCTGGGAATCGATGATTTCATATCTTGAGAACAGCGAAGCATCGGTCAGCGCGAAGTCCTCGGCCAAGTCCAATTCTTCCCGGCTCAGTTCTTGACGGTTCCGCACCTCCCGTCGATCTTTTTCGAGTTCTCGCTCCTTCGCTTCGATACGGAGATTCTGCAGATCCACCTTGTTCGTTGCCTGACGTTCATCGGCCGCGATGATCTCGTCCGACAGCACGATCAA
>JALUUK010000305.1 GCA_027021395.1 Acidobacteriota bacterium | reverse complement strand
CCTGGCCGTCCGCCATGACTTGGATGCGCTCGTGCGGAACCTCGCCGATGACCTGGGGGGAGTGGGTCGTGGCGATGAACTGGCACTCCGGAAAGGCGCCGGTCAGGTTGCGCACGATCTGCCGCTGCCACCTGGGGTGCAGATGAAGGTCAATCTCGTCAATCAGAACGACGGCTTCAGCCTTGGATGCAGGATCCTTGAGCGCGGGGTTCGCCTGGGCGAGCCGCCGGGTGAGGTCCAGCACCAGCGCCAGGCTGCCGCGTTCTCCGTCGGAGAGCTGCCGGACGGGAATGGACGTGGCGTCCCGGTCGATCCAGAGCTGCGGTTTCCCGTCGCCCTTCGGACGCAGGTTCCGGTAACCCGGAAGAAAGCGCGCGACCGCCTCCTCACAGGCCTCCAGCACCCGACCGGCGGCCGGTCGCTCGCCGCGCAGCGCTTCTTGAACGTTCATCCAGGCGGCGAACTCGCCGAGCCGAAGCTCGCGGCTGGCGAAAGCATCCGCGAATGCGGCCGCGACGCCGCCTGCGGCGACGGTCTTCCCCGGTGCCCGCTCAGATGGCACCGCCCGGTTGGTCGAGAAGAGCACGGCCAGCGGCCGGCCACCAGGCTCGTCGCCGGATACAGCTTCAGGTACCGCTACCGGGAACTTGCCCTTCCTCCATTGCTCCCTTCTAGAACCTCGTGTTTTTCTCAAGACACAGGTATCTCGCCGTTCGTGGACGTCTACGTCGCAGTTGATCTCAAGAGCATCGGAGCCAATCCGGATCATGTTCTCTTTCAGCGTTTGGGCTCGGCCCCCGAGTCCATTGAGTCGCCTAACCACGACCGACAGACAAACGCCGAGCGCATCGAGAACACTGGTCTTGCCCACGCCATTGACACCAACAACAAGGTTCATTCCCGGCTGAAAACGGAACTCCGCCATCTCGATGGCACGCAGGTTGGTCAGCTTGAGACGGGTGACGATCATGTGGCCGCCTCCACCTCGATCTGGCCGGTGACCGCCGCGGCAATGAGGGCGGAGCGACGTTCTTTGAGGAGTTGAATCGTGCGCTCGGTCGCCATCCGCATCGCATCCAGTCGACTTGTTGAGCTAGCGATGAACTCAACAACCTTGTGCTGCTCCGGGACGGGGGGCAGCGCAATCGGAAGGTATCCGTAGCGATTGGGATTCAGGTTCGCTTGCCCGATGGCGGGTAGTGCTTGAGCCCGACCCCATGCCAACGGAAATGCGGAGTTGAGCAACCAATTCAAGAACTCAGGGATTACACGGGGACCACACCTAAACCGAACCAAATACGAAGCGAACGACACTGGATAATCAGTGTTGCCTCTAAACAACGCGACCTTTGCGATTTGATCCAAGCTGTTCGTCCGGTTGAACACAAGATCCCCTGGCCGAAGCAAAAGGGACTCGTCCACCGCGTCGACGAATCCCACGCTGGAATAGTCGATCTCGCCCTCTCGTATGTCTCCCATACGGAGTACCGCAATGGCGCCGGAAGTACCGACCGATTCCGAGATCCCATAGTCCACGCCGGCCAACGCGCGTTTCAAGTGGCATTGTGTCCAATGCGCCGGGATCTCCCCCAGCCACGGGATGCCCGAGTCGCGGAGGGGAACGCCGGAGTCGAGGCCGCGGGTGACCGCGCGGGTAGTCAGCGCCCGGCGCTTCTCGGCCAGCAGGGCGAGCACCCGCTCCTTCGCCGCCACCAGCGCATCGATCCGCGCCGTCTCGCGGTCGAGGTAATCTGCGATCGCGCGTTGTTGAGGGAGTGGTGGGAGCGGGACGGAGTAGTCGCGCACGAAGTCTTCAGGCACTCGCTGCTGTCCGGCAGCACCAGTCATGAAGGATTCTCCGAGGCGGCGAAAACGCGGATCGACGGTCACGTAATAGAGATACCGACCATCGATTCCCAAGCCGGGAGTTAGAACGTGGAGCTCCGTCGTTCCGAAACCGATTCCGCCGAGCAACCCACGTACCAATGCTCCCTTTCCGTTCTCGAAGCACGGAGTGATCTTCGCCACCACAACATCGCCATCGTGGATCTGGGTGTAGCCGGCTCTGACTTCACCGATAGGACGGACCCTAGATAGGTCGAGCTCTCCCTGTTCCCCGATTGCTTCCATTGGCAGGAACGTCACTTCTGTCTTGTCGCTGAGCAGCACATGGCTTGTGTCATGCCCGTGGCGGGAAGTGAGAAACCTCAGGCGCTTACTCGGCCACGAAACGGACGGCGCGACGCTCACTCCGTCACCTCCCGCAACAACCTCAGGATCTCCTCCTCCGCCTCCCTCAGCTCCGCATCGATCTCCTCCAGCGGGCGTGGCGGCGTATACTTGTAGAAGTGGCGGTTGAAGTTGATCTCGTAGCCGATCTTGTCCTTGGTCCGGTCCATCCAGGCGTCGGGCACGTGCGGTCGCACCTCGCGTTCGAAGTAGGTCTCGACGTCGTCGGTGAGCGGCACGTTCTCGAAGTCGCGCAGCTTGGGGTCGGGCTCGTAGCCGTCACCACGCCCCCCCTTGCGCACCGGCTCGGCCTCCGGGTCGCTCTGCGTGAAGACGTCGCGAAAGCGCTTCTGCTCAGTCTTCTTCCATTTCGATCCCCGCTCGTGCAGCAGGTCCTGAATACGCTCCCAGACCGCGTTCCAGTCGCTGAGCGGTTCCCGACCCAGCGCCTTGTCGATGGCCTGGACGTCGTCGAGCAGGTGCGGGCAGGCGTCGAG
>JALUUK010000304.1 GCA_027021395.1 Acidobacteriota bacterium | reverse complement strand
CCGCACGGAAATTACCTATGACGATGCGGGGCTGCTCGTTGAAACCGTCGAAACCTTGATCGAATCGTTGACCGGCACCGAGACGCAGTACGTCACGACCTTCTTCTACGATGCGCTCGGACGCCGGACCATGCGGGTCGACAACACCGGCCGAGCCGTGCGCAGCGAGTACGATTCGCTCGATGCGGTGACGCTCGTCTCGGATGCTCTCGGGCCTGCGGGCGGTACGATCACTCGGCGGTCGGCCTCTCAAGCGGGGGTGACTATACCCATCAACGACCATGGGAACATCACGACCTACGATTACGATGCAGGCGGCCGACAAATTCGTACGACGAGGATCTTGACGGCCGACGGCCGGGGTGACGGAACGACGGCTCCCGCAGCCGATGGCAGCAATCCCTACAATCCTTCCGGCACGATCGTGCGGGAATACGAGTACGACGGAAACGGGAATCGGGTGCTGATCCGCGATGCACGGGGCAATGAGACCAGCTATGCGTACGACAACCTCGATCGGCTGTTGAGCGAAACCTTCGCCAACGCAGGGTCGCTGACCTATTCCTACGATGCGGCGAGCAATCCGCTGACGACGACGGATCCCAATGGGGCGGTCGCCACGCACACCTACGATGCGCTCGACCGAATCGTGAGCACGGCGTACTCCGGGATTCCCGCACCGGAAGGCACGTCGCTGCAGACCTACGAATACGATGGCCTAGGACGATTGACCCGGGCGGTGGATGACAATTCTCCGGAAGATGTCGATGACGACGCGATCGTCGAATTCAGTTACGACTCGCTTGGAAGGCTTTTCGAGGAGCGACAGCGTCTTTCCGGCGAACTTGCCGATGAAGTCGTTTCCTACGGACTGCGTGCGGAAGATCTGCAGAGCGCGCTGATCTACCCTTCCGGTCGACGCCTCGACTATAGCTATGACGGATTCGGAAGGTTGACGGAGGTTCTCGATTCGACGGTGTCCGGCGGGAGCGTGCGTTTTACGAACTACGCCGGGATGCATCTCGTCATGCAGCGCGAAGCCGGGACGGACCTTACGACCACCTATACCTACGATGGGAATGCGCGCGTCGTCAGAGTCGACCACTCCGCAGCGGGGCTCGGCATGGTTGCGGGCTTCGAATACAGCTACGACGAAAACGACGCGGTCCTCGGCGAGCGCCGCTTGCATGACGGCAGCGGAGATCTGCGCAGCGGAGACCTCAGCAACTACGACTCCGCCCGTCGGGCCACGCGGGATCGTCGAGCGAACCTTCTTCCGGACTTCAGCCCATCCGGCGTTCCGCGAGACGAGCATATCTTCTCGCTCGATGCCGCCGGAAACATCGCGGAGGTCGATCGCGACGGCACCAGCTATCGCTCGACTCCGAACAACCTGAATCTCTACGACGAGGAGCAGTGCTGCGGCAAGTCCAGCGACGATCGCGTCGCCGACGACTATCTCGATCGCGTGTCCACGGTCGCTCCCGACGGCCGCAACTTCTCGCACGACGTCTTCGGCAATCAGACGAGCACCGGCGATCTGAGAATCGTCTACGATGCGCTGAATCGCGCCATTCGCGTGGCGAGAGTGGCTGACGGAGCCGAGGTCGCGCGCTATCGCTACGATCCCTTGGATCGGCTGGTCCGACACGAGGTACGCAACAGCGGCTTGCTCGATCATTCCACCCGACTTTTCTACGCTGCGGGCCGCGTGATCGAGTCCGTCCCCGATGGTGGAGCTTTGGAACGTCAAGAGGCTCGTACTCCGGGAGGCCAGCCGCTTTGGCAACTCCGCGACTTCGCCCAAGGCGCGTCGGCCGAGCATATCCTGCTAGATGGCTACGGCAGCGCTGCGGCTCTGGTCATGCCGGACGGAAGCGTATTGGAAAGAGTCGTCTACACTTCGCGCGGTACTCCTCTCTTCCAAAGCGGGGGCAATGTCACGAAGACGGATGCGGCTGGAGATTTTCTCGCCGAGAGCGATTATTCCTTGCGGGATCTATTCGCTACCGCCCGATACCTCCCCGAACTCGGAAAGCGCGCATCGACCATCGATGCCGATTGGGGCGGAGGCTATCTTTCCGGCGGTACGCTCTACGGTACAAACGTCGGGCGCGCGCTCGCCGCGCGATCCGTCGATAGATCGAGCCACGACGCTAGGTCGGCCTCGATCCGCAATACCAAGAGGGTCACTCCTCCCACTTCAGATGAGCTGCGGGCGCAAGCGGTCGAGGCGCTTCCTTCACGATTGCTTCCCTCGACGGATTTCGGTCTCGGCGACGGTGGAGAGCCCCGGCCGATGACCAAGGCCGAACTGGTCGATGCGATGGCGAAAGAGACGGGCGAAGCAAGCGGGGCTTTCGACATCAGCAAGAGCAGTGCGATGAAGAGGGGTTCTCGCGCGGCTCTCGCGGGAGTCGTTGCGACGGAGATCTGGACGCGATCGGCGCGCGTAGGTCGCAATCCGCAGACCGGCAAAGAGATTCAAATCAAAGCCAAGAATTCGAGGCTTTCCGAACCGAGCGGTGCTCAGGGTGGCGACGAGGATGGTGACCGAGCGGCCGAGGACAATGTCTGCGTCCCCGACCCATGCCCGGAAGGTAGCAAGTGCGTGACGAGGGACGGAAAGACGTATTTTTGCTTTCGTCGATTGAAGCCCAACATACCTGAGCTCGCACCGACCTGCGGGCCGGGGACCGTCGCAAGCGCCGGCTTGTGTGGGCCTAGCG
>JALUUK010000303.1 GCA_027021395.1 Acidobacteriota bacterium | reverse complement strand
GTTCGCGCCGATGACAGCGGCTGCCATCGCCAAGGATCTCGGCATGCGCATCTACACGATCGGGATCGGAACACGAGGATCGGCGCTCTTTCCCTTTCGGGATCAGTTCGGGCGAGATCGCGTTCAGCGCGTTCCCGTCGACATCGATGAAGAGACTTTGAAGGAGATCGCGGCGCTGACCGGCGGCAAGTATTTTCGCGCCGACGAAGACGGCCGCCTAGAAGAAATATTCTCTACGATCGATGCTCTGGAAAAATCCGAGGTCGAATCGCAGGTCTACATTTCCTGGTCCGATCGTTTCGAACCCTTTCTGATTCTGGCGGGGTTGATCTTTCTGATCGAAGCGCTGCTGCTCAAGCCGATGCTACGGAGGCTGCCATGACTTTCGCATCTCCGGAATGGCTTTGGGGACTGTTTGCGGTGCCGCTTTTCGCCGTGCTCTTGTTGGTGATTCGTTACCAACGACAAAGAATGCTCGAGCGTTTCGCCCACAAGCGCTGCGCCGCACGCATCTCACTTCTGCAGGGTGAATCGAGACGCTGGCTCCGCGCGGTGATGCTGATCGCCGCCGTCGCCTTCGTTCTGCTCGCGCTGGCGCGACCGCAGTGGGGCGAAGTCGAAGAGAGCGTACCAACGCGGGGTCTCGACCTGATCCTCGCGCTCGATCTCTCCCGATCGATGCTGGCCGAAGACATCTCGCCTTCCCGTCTGATCGTAGCGCGCTCCGTGGCGCGTGAGATCGCACGACGTCTGGCCTCCGACCGGGTGGGACTGGTGGGCTTCGCCGGTCAGAGCGGCATCTTCTGCCCACTGACACTCGATCGCGGAGCGCTCGAGCTCTACCTCGGTGCCGTCGATCCATCCTTGTTCTCCGGCCAGGGCACGGACCTTGGAGCGGCGATCGATACCGCACGCGAAATGTTCGTACGCCAGGGCAAGGCGAGGCGCGTACTGGTCATCCTCTCCGACGGTGAAGATCACGAAGAGTCCGTCGACAAAGCCGTCGAACGGGCGAAACTGGAAGAGATAACGATCTACAGCATCGGACTCGGCACCAGCGAGGGTGCTCCCATTCCCCTCCGGGATGATGCCGGCAAGGTCTCGAACTATCTGAGCGATGCAGAAGGCCGCGTCGTCACCACTCGATTGATCGACGATTCGCTCAAGAAGGCGGCCCTTCAGACCGGTGGGGCCTACGTCAAGGCCACCGGCTTCGGACACGGCGTCGAAAGCGTGCTGAGCGCTCTCGAGGACCTCGAGCGATCGGATCTCGCGGAAGTGATGCCCTCACGTCGCGTCGAGCGTTACGCTTGGCCTTTGTCCATCGCGCTCTTGCTGATCGTCGCCGAAGCGATCATTCTCGACAGACGACGAAAGGAGTGGGCATGATGCCTATCCGCGGCGGAATCGGCCGAGATCGCCTCTCGGCGCTGTGCGTTGTCTTGCTGCTCCTTCTAGCGGCCGGAGCCGACCCCCTGCAAAAGGCCTATCGGGAAGCACTCGCCGGCCATAAGGCGTTCGAAGAGGAGCGATGGGAAGACGCTCTGCGCCACTACACCGAGGCTCAAGCCGAACTTCCCGACGACCCTCGCATCGTTTACAACCTAGGCACCACACTGGCCCGCCTAGGAAGGGCGGACGAAGCGCGTCAAGCCTGGGAACGGGCGGCGGAACTCGACGCCGCCAAGCGCGTCTCGCGTGATGCCTTCTACAACCACGGGCTTGCCGACATGGAATCGGAAGCCTACGCCGAAGCGGCGAAGAACTTCGCGCAGGCTCTGACGTTGGATCCGAACGACAGCGAAGCGCAACGCAATCTCGAGCTGGCGCTGCGTCGGCTTCAGCAGCCTCCTCCTCAACAGGAACAGAACTCCTCGCAGAACGAAGACCAAGAATCTCAAAAGCAAAACCAAGACCAACAGGAACGAAAAGGACAAGCCGGCAAAGAAGAACGGCAGGAGCAACCGGAAAACACCCAAGACAGCCGCGAGTCGGAGCAGGACCAAGACGAGCAGCAAAATCAACCACCAGAACAAAAGCAAGACGAGTCGAATCAAGATCCGCAGGATCAGGAGGAGCAACAGCGTCAAGGACGAGAATCCGATGCCTCCGGCGGCCCCGAAGACGCCGAACAGAATCCCGACGCGCAAATGGCTGAGCGAGTGCTCGAATCGGTCGAGCGCGGAGAAGAAGATGCTCTCAAGAAGGCCCTGCGCAAGAAAGCCGGCAACACGCGCCCGAGAAAGAAGCCCTGGTGATGATTCGACTCGCTCCTCGACCGGCCGCCTGGGGCCTGTGGCTCGCCTTGCTGTTCTTGCCGATCGCGGCATTCGCCGAGGTTCGTGTGGAGGTCTCGCCCAAGAGAGCGCATCTCGATCAGATCGTCCAGGTCACGATCACGGTAGACGGCAGCGAGGCCAAGAACGCCCGCCTCGACGGCTCGGCTCCGCGGGGTAAGAACCTCTCGCCCACCGGCGGCACATCGTCGCAATTCGAGATGAGCTTCATCAACGGGCGATCCTCCTCCACACGCACCTTCATCATCAACTACCTGCCGACCCGCGTCGGGCCGGCGGAGGTCCCCTCCTTCACTCTCGTGCTCACCTCGGGAACGGTGACCACCAAAGCCGTACCCATCGAAATCGTGGAAGCCGAAGACGAAGGCGGCAGCGGTGGTCGAGCGCGCGATCCCTCCTCCCGCCGAAGCGAATCGTCGGACAACGTTCGCATTTCCACCCGTCTCGATCGCAACGATGTCTTCGTCGGCGAATCGATCGAGCTTGAATACGTCTTACGAACGCGTGTTCAAGTTCGTGGATACGATCCGACCTCGCTCGACTTGATCCCCGGTTTCGTCATCGAAGATGCCACATTCAACCCCTCGGCAACACGCCGCGAAGTCCGCGATGCGGACGGCGTACTCTGGACCGAGTTCACGCTCTTTCGTCGCCTCCTCACACCGACTCGAACCGGTGAGATCGAGATCCCCCCCATCGGCTTTCGCATCAGCGTCGAGCAACGGACGCGCGACCGCGATCCCTTTGGTTTCTCCTTCGGATTCCGCAACTACGTCGACGTTCCCGTCGTCGCGAGGGGAGTGAGCGTACAGGTTCGCCCCGTACCCACCGCGGGCCGTCCCGATGGCTTCAGCGGCGCCGTCGGGAATTTCGAGCTTGACGCATCGCTCGATCGCACGAAGACCTGGGCCGGAGAAGCCGTCAATCTGACGGTGACGGTGCGCGGCTCGCGATCCATCGCAACGGCGGCACCGCCGCAGATCGACGTTCCCGCGGACGTGCAGCTTTACGATCCCGTCGAACAGCGTTCCGAACCCGGCTCGAGAACATGGCTTTTCCCGCTGGTTCCGCGCACCGCGGGACGCATCGATTTCGGCGGCGCGCGCTTTTCCTACTTCGACCCGGCGCAGAAGGCATTCGCCGAAGCCGTCTCGGGGCCGATGGTCATCGAGGTCGCTCCGGCGCGCGGCGAAACGTTCTCGGCGACGACCACGCCCTCTCCTCACGCCGTTCCCGTCGAGCAGCGGGCTTCCGACCTGCGTTTCGTGCATCCTGCGCCGAAGCGCCTGTATGATCGCATGCGTTCGCCGGCCGACTCTCGACTCTTCCGCGCAGCCGTCGTGCTTCCTTTCGTCCTTTTCCCACTCGTATTCGCCGCCGCCGTATTGCACAGTCGGTATTCCCTGTCTTCTCGCGGCCGCAGCGCGCGCATTCGTCGAGTCGTAGGCGAACACCTCGATAGTGCGGCGCGATCGGTGAAAACCCGACCCGATGAGGCCGCGCGTGAAACGCTCGAAGCACTCTACACGCGCGCATCCGCGCTGATCGGCGAGCCCGCCCGTCCGCTCGAACGAGCAAAGCTGAAGCAGAAACTCGCCGCGGCATGCTCGGATGAAGCACTCGCTCGGAAGATCGTCGACTGGATCGATGGGGCGGAGGCCGCCCGCTACGGTGGTGCATCCGACTTGGTCACCGTCATCGAAGAGATGAAACAGATGGAAAGGAGCTTGACATGACGATGCGCTCGCTGCTCGTTTCCATCACCTTCGCCGTCGCCTCGATTGCGATGACATGCGTCGCGCCCGCGTTCGGTGAAACGTCGCCCATGCTCGACCCGGTTCTTCCCACCGACGCCGGGCAGGGCTTGCGTGCCGACGAGGACCCGACCCTACGGCTGAGCCGGGGCAATGATCTCTATCGCAACGGAGACTTTGCCGGCGCCGCCGCCGCCTACGGCTCGCTGGTCGAAGAGGGAGTGCACCACGAAACCGTGTATTACAACCTAGGTTGCGCTCTAGCGAGGCAAGGACGACTCGGCGAAGCGTTGCTTTCCTTCCGGCGCGCGGAACTCTTTTCTCCGTGGGATGACGATATCGCCGCAAATCTGGCGTGGGTGCGAGCACGGCTCTCCGACGAACGGAGCGCGGCGATCTCTCCCGAAGCCTTTTTCCACAAAGCCGCCGCACTGATCCCGGAACGCGCCGCGCTGATTCTCCTGCTCGTCTTCGAATACGCGGCCGCCCTCTTGTTCATCGCGGCCTTCGTTCGGATGCGCAAGAAACTCCCGGCGCGCGCGCTCACCGGCACCGGCATCGCCTTGCTCCTGCTCGGCTTCCTTGCCGGCGCTTCCGGCCTCACGGCCGACCGGCTCAAGTCACGGCATTCGGGAGGCGTGGTCATCGCCGAGCGCACCGATGCGCGTTCCGGGCCGGCGGAAAGCAACCCCGCGCTCTTCACCATTCACGAGGGCTTCGAAGTCGAAATCCGCGATGCGCGCGACGGCTGGGTCAGGATTTCCGCCCCCGGAGGACTGGCCGGATGGATTCCCTGCGAGGGAATACGACCCGTCTCACCGAACCGGGACCTTTGCCCCCGAAGCTAGACAATCGTGACTCGAGCGGCCCATTCCAAAAAGCTCCAGACGAATCCGGCCTCCCGAGGTATGCTTTGGCCTCGATATTGCCGCCAAACTCAGACTCGAGCCTTCGTTACAGGGAGAATTTCATGCACGGATTGAGAGCACGCGCACCGGCTCCTCAGAGCCGACGACCTCGACCAAGTCGACCTTGGGGTCTCACCTTCACCCCGGCCATCCTGCTTCTTCTCGGCCTCATGTTTTTGAGCCCCCAGGCTGCTTTCGCCGAGGGGAGCACGCAGGTTCCCGTCCAAACCTTTGAACTGGACAACGGGATGCGTTTCCTCGTCGTCACGAAGCCGGAGATGACCACCGTCGCCGCCGGCTGGGTCGCCCATGTCGGTTCCTCCAACGAGCGACCGGGCATCACCGGAATCTCGCACTTCTTCGAGCACATGATGTTCAAGGGCACCCATACCGTGGGAACCAAGAACATCGAGCGCGACCTCGAAATCATCGCCCGCCAAGAAGAGATCCAAGAGCGCATTCGTCGGATCTACCGCGACCAACGACGCCGCGCACGTCTCGGCGAGATCGAAGACCCCTATGCCGCCGAGGCGCGCACCGAAGAACTCATCGCGCTCGAGGCCGACTTCAATGCTTTGGTTCAAGAACAGCGCGAGGTGATGATCAAAGACGAATTCGACCAGATCTACACCGAAGCCGGCGGCTCGCGGATGAACGCTTTCACCAACCGGGACATTACCGGTTACTTCATCACCGTGCCCGCGAACAAACTCGAGCTTTGGTTCTGGATGGAATCCGACCGCCTCTCCAATCCCGTCTTTCGTGAGTTCTACTCCGAGCGCGACGTCGTCTATGAAGAACGCCGCCTCCGAACGGAATCGACACCTACGGGAAAGTTCGATGAACTCTTCGACGCTCTTTTCTGGGAAGCCCACCCCTACAGTTGGCCGGTCGTCGGCTGGCCGTCGGATCTACGCGTCTACACGAAAGCTCAGGCAGATGAGTACTACGCGACCTACTATGCACCGAACAATCTAACGGGAATACTCGTCGGCAACTTCCAGCTTGAAGACGCCAAGAAGTATGCCGAAACTTACTTTGGACGAATTCCGCGCGGCAAGGTCGATCCTCCGGACGTCGTCACCCTCGAACTCGAACAGATCGCTGAAAAGCGCATGAATGCCGAATGCGACTGCCAGCCGCAGATCAACATCCGCTATCACACCGTTCCCTTCATGCATACCGAATCTTATGCGCTCGACGTTCTCGGCGGTCTACTCAGCGGCCGCACCGGGCGCCTGCACAAGTCGATGGTGCTCGGATCTCAGATCGCGGCATCCACCCACGCCGGACAGAATTCGATGAAATGGGCGGGTTCTTTCGACCTCTATGCCGAGGCACGAGGCGATGCGACACCGGCCGATCTCGAGCAGGCTTTGCTCGCCGAGATCGAGAAAATCATCGAGCAGCCGATTCCCGAAGAGGAGTTGCAGAAGGTCAAGAACCAGATCACGGCATCCTCGTTCCGAAGACTGCAAAGCCCCTTCTTCCTGCTGATCCAGTTGATCATCTATGACGGAATGGGCGACTGGACCTACTTGAACACATGGGCCGACAAGACGCTCGCCGTGACCACGGACGACGTCAAAGAGGTTGCCAAGAAATACCTGACCAAAGAAAACCGCTCCGTCGCTCACTACGACCGCAAGGAAGGCAGCGTCGCCGAGGTCTTCCCGAAAGCGCTCGACTCCCTACCTGACGGCCTGAAGCAGGCCGCAAAGAACCAGATTCGACATATCCGCTCGGAAGACGATGTTGAAGGACTGCAGGCTATGCTCGCAGAACTCGAGGCATCGCGCGATCAGATTCCGGAACAGATCAAGCCGATGATCGCGGTCATCGAACCGATTCTCCGCGAGCGCATTGCAGAACTCGAACGTGCTTCGTCCGACGAGAGCGATGCCGGCGAAGGAGGCACACGATGAAGAACCTCTTAGGACGCCCTCTGTCGGCCCTCATGATTGCTGCTTTCGCCTTCTTCACCGTTCCTGCGTGGGCGGTGGAGGGTTCGAAGATTCCTGCACATCCATCGCAGCTTGAATACGAGGCCTTGAAATTCGATGTGCCGGATCCCGACAAGTACCGTTTCGATCTTCCGACGGGACACGAAGCATGGATCGCCGAAGATCGTTCGCTGCCGCTGGTGACGGTCTCGCTGTCGCTGAAAATCGGCGCATTCCTCGATCCGCGTGAGATGACCGGGCTCGCCTCGCTGACGGGCACGATGATGCGCAACGGCGGAACGACTTCGATGAGCGCGGAAGAATTCGACGAACGTGCTGCTTTTCTCGCTGCAGACCTCTCGTCATATACGGGCGATACCGGCGGAGGCGCGTCGGTGAACTGCGTCACTTACCAGATGGACGCTTGCCTCGAGCTCTTTTTCGACATGGTGAAGAATCCGAGATTCCAGCAATCACGGCTCGATGTCGAAAAAGGCAAGATTCTCGAGAACCTCAAGCAGCGCAATGACCATGCGCAGAGCATCTTCTCACGCGAATGGCAGCTCCTACTCTACGGTTCCGAGCACTACAGCTCTTGGTTCATGACCAAGGAGCATCTCGACCGCATCGACCGCGATGCGCTCATCGATTTCCACAAGAAGTATTGGCGCCCAAAGAACATCACCGTGACGGTGACCGGCGACGTCGACAAGAAGGCCATCGCGAAGAAGGTCTCCGACTATCTGACGGACTGGAGCGACGAAGGCGCTCCGGATGTCCCATGGCCGCCGCCAAAGCCCGACTTCACTCCGACGCCGGGGCTCTACCATGTGGAAAAAGACATTCCTCAAGGCCGCGTCGGCATCGGGCACTTGACCTATCAACGCACGAACTGGGACGATCTCGATCCCATCGCCCTGCGCGTCATGAACGAAATCCTCGGCGGAGGGGGCTTTACCTCGCGCATCACCAAGCGCATCCGCTCCGACGAAGGGCTCGCCTACAGCGCCGGCTCCCGACTGAGCGTCGGCAACTACTGGCCGGGGGTCTTCCGCGTCGGATTCCAATCGAAGAGCCCGACCGTAGCCTATGCAGCCAAGATCGCAGTTGAAGAACTGCGCCGCATCCGCGAAGAACTCGTCAGCGACGAAGAACTCACCGTGGCGAAAAACTCCTTCATCGAAACCTTCCCGCTGAGCTTCGAGTCCCCCGGGCAAGTCGTCAGGACCTTTGCCGGAGATTCGTTCATCGGCCGACCGCACGACTACTGGGAGAAGTACCGGGACCGCATCCGTGCCGTCACGGCGGAAGACGTTCGCCGCGTCGCCAAGAAGTACATACACCCCGACAAGCTCGTCTTCCTAGTCGTCGGCAAGTGGGAAGATATCGCTCCGGGCGATCCTGACGGGCGGGCCACGATGAAGGAATTCTTCGGCGGGAAGGTCACGCACCTGCCGCTGCGTGATCCGCTCACGCTCGAAGCGCTCGAACCGTAGGAGCCAGCGCGGCGAAAAAGCCGCGGAAGACCGCGCTCTTTCGTACTTGGTAAAGACTCATTGTCGGCCCCGGTCCTAGGACCGGGGCCTTTTCGTCCAAAGCCTGTGATTTTCCTAGAGATTTCCTCCGGAAGAACCTTGCACTGCTCAGTAAAAATCACTATCCATTGAAGTGTGCCCGCCCGAAGAGGGCGTCACTCGAAGGCACGAGCCGGAAGACGGGTTGGTCACTCGCACAGGAGCGAACGAGCTACCTCATTCAAGGAGAGAGAACCATGTCGTTGACGACCACTGAACCGAGCGTCCCGGGAACCTTGACCTCCCAGAGCCTGCCCCCGACATCGACGCAAGCCGTCAAGAAACTGATGATCGTCGACGAGCATCCGATCGTCCGGAAGGGCCTGAATCTGCTGGTCGAACAACAAAACGGCCTCGAAATCTGCGGCGAAACCGATGACTTCACCAAGGCCTTGCCCGAGATCATGAGCAAGCGTCCCGACTTGGTCATCGTCGACATCTCCCTCAAGGGCGGCTCGGGACTCGAATTGATCAAGATGATGAGAGAACGCGTACCCGAAATCCCCGCACTGGTGCTCTCGATGCATGACGAAGGTCTCTATGCCGAACGCGCGCTGCGCGCCGGCGCCCGCGGCTACGTTCAGAAACAGGAATCGATCGAGATGGTCGTCACGGCCATTCAGCGGGTCCTCGGAGGCGAGATCTTCGTCTCGGAAGCCATTCGCTCGACGATGCTGCAGCAATTCGTCTCCGGCCGAGCAGAAACGGGTTCCTCGCCGCTCAAGCGCCTGAGCGACCGCGAACTGGAAGTCTTCGAGATGATCGGCCAAGGCCTGGGAACGCGGCAGATCGCCGAGCAGCTGGGGCTGAGCGTCAAGACCATCGAAACCTATCGAGCCAACATCAAAGACAAGCTCAAACTCAAGAACTCGATCGAATTGGTCCAGCGCGCCGTACTTTGGACCCAAGCCGAGCAGTGCATCTAGCCACCGGCTAGGAAACGATCTTGGCCAGCATCCGATCGAGCTGGCCGGCAAAAGCCCGGCGGTCGGCCTTGGAAAACGAGGCCGGCCCTCCGGTGTTCACTCCGCACCCGCGCAATTCGTCCATGAAGTCCCGCATGCCCAGCCGTTGGCTGATATTGTCTTCATCGTAGACTTCGCCGCGCGGATTCAAAGCGCGACACCCCTTGGCAACGACCTCCGCCGCCAAGGGAATATCCGCGGTCACCACCAAGTCTCCCTTGCTCGCCTCTCGCGCGATGTATCCGTCGGCCGCATCGAGCCCCGATCCCACACGGTGTGCTCGTATGTTCGGAGAATCGGGAATCTGTAGTGAGCGGTTGGCAACCAGGATCACCACGATTCCTACCCGGTCCGCTGCTCGGTAGAGAATCTCTTTGATCACCTTCGGGCAGGCATCGGCGTCCACCCAGATTTTCGGTCGAGCGATCGTCACGTCGCCGGCCGCGCACGAACTTGAACGGATTCGCCGATGTCATTGAGGATCTCGCGAAGAGTATCGTAGTCCGGATGCTTGACCCGCATGTAGGCGTTGGCCCAGTATCCACCCTCGATCGGCTGAGTCGCCGTGCCGACGGGAGGAAAACGACCGTCGATGATCCATCGGTCGTACTTCTGCTCGATTTGTGCCAGCCCTTCGTAACCCTCGATGGTTCCGTCTTGGTCGGGGCGCAGCGCGATCATGCCGGCAGCAAATCGACGCGAAGGCTGCGCATGAGGCCCTCCATGGACGATGGCGCTCGCCCACTCTTTGTAGAGATCGAATTCATTGCCGGCGGAGTAGAGATCCCACGCCCCGACACCGGGAGGACGACAGCCGATCTCGGAAAAACTCAAGCCTCGAGGACCGTAGAACCACTCCATATGGGTCGCTGACGTCTCGATCCCGAGGACTTCGATCACCCTTTTCCCGAGTTCTTTGACCTCTTCATAGGAATCGGCATCCACTCGATTCGTACTGATGATCTGCGGTGAGATCCATCGCGTCCGCATCGCCTCGAGCACGCCCGGATAGTAGTGCGAGATGAAATCGTGCATCACCTCACCACCGACGGTGATCGTATCGTAAAACGCTTCATGACCTTCGATGAATTCCTCGAGCGCGACCGAAGCTCCCTCGGGCACGTGACATGCGCGAAGAGCCGAATCGAGATCGTCCCTCGAGTTGACACGATACGTTCCTGCAGCACCCGCGCCGTCCCGCGGCTTGACGATCAAGGGAAAACCGGTGCGCTCGACGAAATCGTAGGCCTCCCCCATCGAAGAAACCCCGGTGGATTGGGCGCACGGGATGCCCGCCTCCCGCAGCGCCTGCTTCATGGCGGGCTTGTCGCGGCAAAGGAAAGCCGTACGGTACGAAGTTCCGGGAATCGTCGCCTCTTCGCGCACTTTGGCCACGGGCAGGATGTGCGCCTCGATCGTGGCCTCGATGCGATCGATCCAAGCACGAGCTTGGCAGCGACGCACGGCTTCGAGCAGCGCAGGGACATGCACCACGGAAGAGACCTGCTCGTAAGCCGCCATGAAGCCCTGCAACTCGCGGTCGAGCCCATCGAAAGGGGCCTCTCCGATGCCGATCACTTCGGCCCCTACGGAGTGCAGGGCGCGAACGAATTCACGCTGATTGCTGGGAAATCCCGGCTCGACGAAAATCACACGCATCGCTGCCTCCTCATGGACACCGCCTCGCCATCACTCCGCCGACAGCTTCCGATAGAGTCGCCGGTAGTGCTGCACCTGCCGCTTCCACGAAAAATCCTGCGCCATCGCACGCTGCATCAACCCGAGCCACGTCTCGTGCTCGTGGTACACCCGCTCCGCCGAAAAAAGCTCGGCGGCGAGCGCCCGACCGGAGTATTCCTCGAAGACGAAACCCGTGCCGCGACGAGATGCGTCGACATGACCTGGATCAAAGCGCTGCACCGTGTCGGCGAGACCTCCGGTACGCCGAACCACCGGTATCGTTCCGTAGCGCAGGCTGTACATCTGATTCAACCCGCATGGTTCGTAGCGCGAGGGCATGACGAAAATATCGCTGCCCGCCTCGATCAAATGGGCCAATTCCTCGCTATAGCCTCGATAAAAACAGACCCGCCCCGGATAGCGCTGCTGCAGATGCGCGAAAAATCGCTCGTAGCGCTCTTCTCCGCTCCCAAGGATCGCAAGGCGAAGATCGCGGCTGTCGAGCAAGGCCGGTAGAGCTTCCATGGCCAAGTCGAGACCCTTCTGCTCGGTGAAACGCGAAACCAGACCGAAGACCGGCGCATCCGGAGCTTCGTCTAAATTCAGTTCGCGCAGAAGATGGACCTTGTTCTGCTTCTTTCCGCCGAGATCGTCCTTCGAATAGTGATAGGGAATCAAAGGATCGATCTGTGGATTCCACTCATGGTCGTCGATGCCGTTGACGATGCCGACGAGATGATCGCTGCGCTTTCGAAGCAAGTCGTGCAATCCGAATCCGAACTCCGGCGTCTGGATTTCCCGGGAATAGGTATGAGAGACCGTCGTCAGCACGTCGGCATAGATCAAGCCGGTCTCGAGAAAATTGAGCGCTCCCGCCTGCAAGCGCTCCTGGTGCAACAGATGTCGCGAATCGGCGAGGTCGAGTTCCTCGATCGTCTGCGCGGGGAAGACCCCCTGATAGCCCAGATTGTGCAAGGTCAAGACGGTGCGCGTTCGTCGAAAGAGCGTATCCCATGCATAGATCGTCTGAAGATAGAGCGGACCGAGCGCGGTGTGCCAGTCGTTGAAATGGAAGATATCGGGAGAAAACGAGAAGGCCTGGCAGCACTCGATGGCGGCGCGGGTCAGAC
>JALUUK010000302.1 GCA_027021395.1 Acidobacteriota bacterium | reverse complement strand
ATGCCCCCTCGTGCCACGACCAGACCATTGTTGATGATCACCACGCGCTGGCAGGTGGCCTGAACCTCCGGAAGGATGTGGCTCGAGAGAATCACGGTGCGCTCGCGACCGATCTCTGAAACGATGCTTCGGATCTCGATGACCTGTGTCGGGTCGAGCCCGACGGTCGGTTCGTCCAAAATCAAGATGCGCGGACCGTGAATCACGGCTTGCGCCAATCCCACGCGCTGGCGATATCCCTTGGAGAGATTCCCTACGAGGCGTTTGGCGACCTTTTCTAGGCCGCAGCGCTCGATGGCGTACTCGAGCGCTTGCTTGCGTCGAGCACGAGGCACGCCGCGAATTTCGGCGGCAAAGAGAAGAAAATCCCTGACGACCATCTCGGGATAGATCGGCGGAATCTCCGGCAAGTACCCGATGGCCCGGCGAACTTCGAGCGGATCGTCGAGCACGTCGAAACCGGCGACGCGCACGCTCCCGGCCGTCGGCGGGATGAGCCCGGTCATGATCTTCATCGTGGTGGACTTTCCCGCGCCGTTCGGACCGAGAAAGCCGAGAATTTCGCCCTGCCTGACGGTGAAGGATATGCCGCATAGCGCTTCGTACTGACCGTAGAACTTCCGAAGACCCTCGATCTCGATCATGGCCACGCCATCGGCATTCGGATCGGCCTCATAGGCGACCGTCGTGGCCGAAGGCTGGTGGTCGGAGAGACCTCCGGATGCGGAATCAGCGGAAGAAGACGTGATATCCATGGCCCTTTGTACACCTCACGGAGTGGGAGACCTTACCCGCCTTCGGCGCAAAACGCCCGAAGACCGAAACTTTCCATCGGGATCAAGTCGAACGATTCGAGGGATATCTACGGGCGCTTCGCATCCGTGTCAACGCCTCGTCGGCTGCCGGGAACTCGTCCGAGCGCCCGGGTTTCGCGGATCCGCTTCGCCACGGCCCGTATTCGCTCGGCCGGCGATGCGCCGGGCTTCACCGCCGGCGCCGCCGCCTTTTCCGAAATCCGCGGTCGCCGCGCCGACTCGCAGACCTGCCAGCGCAACGCGCAACCCGGCCGGCCCACGACTTCGCCGAGCCGTCGCGCCAGCACGGCCTCGTCCGAGGCCAATGCGCGGCAAAGCGCCCCGTCGTCGAGCGTGAGCGTCAGGCCCTCGTCCGACAAACGATAGTCGATCAGGGCTGCGCCGGCGGGCATGCCGATCGCTTCGCGCAGGCGGGCAAGCAGGGCGAGACGGTAGAGCCTCGCCGGCCCGCCCGACGGCAGCTTGATCTTGCTCAGAGGTAGGAGTCCGCCTCGTCGGCGGCGATCGCGTTTCATCGCAAACGAAGACTACTCCGAACCGGCGCTCGAGACGAGCATCATCGTCCCCCTTGGTAGCGGCGCACGGCCTTTCTGTGCTCGGCGTAGGTCTCACTAAAGACGTGGGAGCCATCGCCGCGCGAGACGAAAAAGAGTGCGGATGTCTCCGCGGGATGGAGCACCGCATCGAATGCGGCCGTGCCCGGAGAGGCGATCGGCCCCGGAGGAAGCCCGCGACGCACATACGTATTGTAAGGATGGTCCCAACTCAGATCCTTGCGCCGAATGTTTCCGTCCCAGGTGCCCTCGATGATGCGGGCGTAGATGACCGTCGGATCGCATTGCAATAGCATGTTCTTGCGCAAGCGATTGAGGTAGACCCCGGCGACCGTCGCGCGCTCATCGGCTCTAGCGGTCTCCTTTTCGACCAGCGATGCCAAGGTGACCAGCGCACCGAGATCGAAGCCCGACTCGGCAACGGCCTGCCGGCGAGGCTCGAAGACTTCCGTGCGAAACGTCTCGACCAAGGTGCGAGCCACCTCCTCGGCACTGAGCCCGCGAGACATCCGGTAGGTATTGGGAAACAAGTAGCCCTCGAGCGTGCGCGCCCCGACGTCGAGATCGCGAATCGCCGCGGGATCGCGAAACGCCGTCTCGAGGGCTTCGCGCTCTCCCAATCCCGCTTCGGCGATCACCCGCGCAGATTCGAAGAGCGTCAGTCCTTCCGGCAGCGTGAACTCCACCAGCGCAACGCGTCCCGTGGCCAAGATTCTCATCACCTCCACCGGTGCAATCGGCAACTCGAAATCGTAGCGCCCCGCTTGAACCTTCGTTTGGATCCCCTGCCAACTCATCCAACGAGTAAAGAGCCACGCCCGGTCGATGACGCCCTGCATCTCGAGCCGACGGGCGACCTGCGCGGCACCTTCACCTTCGGGAATCTCGACGGTGACCACGCGCCCCGCCGGCTCTCCCATCGGCGTCGAGAGATAGGCAAGCGCCCAAACCCCTCCGCTCAGCGCCAACAAGGCTGCGAGCAGGAAGACCGCACCGATCCATCGAGCCCACCGCATCACGGCTTTCCGTTCTCTCTCCGCTCGAATGCCAAACGGTCGAGATAGCTTTGCAGAATCAAAGTCGCGGCCAGCTTGTCGACGACTTTCTTCCTTCGTTTTCTCGAGACATCCGCTTCGATCAAAACGCGTTCTGCAGCGACGGTGCTCATCCGCTCATCGTAACGATCGACGACGATGCCGCAGCGCTCGGCGAGCTTTGCGCGCACGACTTCCGCCTCTTCGTCCATCGCGCCCGGACTTCCATCGAGGTTCAGAGGCCATCCCACGACGGCGCGACGAACGCCTCTCGTCTCGACCACTTCGGCTAGCGCATCGAGATCACGCCGAAGCCCACGACGCGTCACG
>JALUUK010000301.1 GCA_027021395.1 Acidobacteriota bacterium | reverse complement strand
TGGTTGGATCACGGGCGGACCGGTGGATCATGGGCTAGACGGCTTGTCTCGATCCTTGCTTCCGAAACGCGGCTCCTCCCCGGCGAGCAAGCGGCGGATGTTTTCGTGGTGCCGCACGATGATCAGCGAGGCGATCAGCAGCACACCCTGCGTCAGCGGGCACCACCCGTTGAGCACGAAGGCGGCGACGCCGATCCCTACCGCCGCGGCCAACGACCCGAGCGATACGCGCCGACCGACGACGAAAGCGAGGGCGAAAGTTCCTAGGCCGGCAAGCAGCACCCGTGGATCCGCCAAGATCAGGACGCCGAGCGCGGTCGCCACCCCTTTCCCGCCGCGAAACCTCAGCCAAGGAGAAAACATGTGGCCGATCACCGGAGCGGCGACGACGAAGAGAAAAAGCGGCGAGTCGCCGATCTCTCCGGCGAGCCTTGCCCCCATCAGGTAGCCCGCACTCCCCTTGGCGACGTCGAGCACGAGGGTCGCGATGCCGATGGCCGGTCCGGCCGTGCGTGCGGCATTGGTGGCTCCGATATTGCCGGAGCCGGCTTGTCGCAGATCCTCGCCCCGAAAAGCCCGCACGATGATCAAGCCGAAAGGAATCGAGCCGAGCAGGTAGGCCGCCGACAGGGCGACGAGAATCATCGCTTGCATCCGGATGGACGCGGGTTCCGGCCCGCGCTCATTCCCGCTTCTCTTCGACCACCGTCGGCAGGGCGGGAAGACCGGCGAGGCCGCGGCGCAATTGCTCGAGCGCCCCGGTCGCCGCCCTTTGGCGAATCCCGTCTCGATCGCCCACGTAAAAGTGCTCGCTGACGACTTCGAAGCCGGGGAAGCTCACTCCCACATAGACCAAACCGACGGGCTTTTCCTCCGAGCCGCCGGCCGGCCCGGCGATGCCGGTGATGCCGAGAGCGACTTGCGCGCCGGAGGTCTCGCGGACCGCACGTGTCATCGCCCGCGCCACCGCCGCACTGACGGCACCGTAGCGATCGATCACGTCGGCGGGAATGTTCAGCCACGCACGTTTGAGGGTGTTGTCGTAAGTGACCGACGAACCGACGAAGACATCGCTCGCGCCCGGCAAGTCCGTCATGCGTTTTCCGATCAGGCCCCCCGTGCACGATTCCGCGGCGGCGAGGCGCCATTCGCGTTCTCGCAGAAGATCTGCGAGACAAGCCACCAGCGTCGTATCGCTCGACGGCAGAATCTGCGCTTTGAATTCCTTGCGTAGAGCGCGCCCGGCAGATCGGCATACCTGCTCGGCTCGCTCGTCGCTGTCCGCGTAGGCCGCCATGTGGACTTCGACGATCCCTCGATTCGACGCCAGAAAACTCAGGCGGACATCGGCGACGTCGCCGATCGCGCGACTCGCCCGCTCATCGACCTCCGCTTCGGAAACACCGATGACCTGCCACTGTTCCTGCCGCACGCTCGACGAGCCGACGAAGTGCCGAGCGATTTCCGGCACGACGAAGCGATCGAGCATGGCCTCGAATTCGCGAGGAACCCCCGGCAAAGCGAAGAGCCGGGTATGTCCCTTCAGCAGGAAAAAGCCCGGAGCCGAGCCGCAGGAATTCGCGATCGGCTCGGCGCCTTCGGGGAAAAACGCTTGCTTGAGGGCTCCTGGGGGAAGCTCCCGCCCGCGGTCTCGATAGCGGCCTTCCAGCTTTTTGCGAATTTTCTCGTCGAGCGCAACCTCGACCTCGAGCGCATCGGCGATGCCCTCGCGCGTGCGGTCGTCCCCTGTCGGACCGAGTCCGCCGCCGACGACCACGATTTCGACCCCTTGCGCCAAAGCCGCCGACAACGCGGTGGCGATGGCTTCGCGCCGATCGGGCACGACGAAGATGCCGTCCATTTCGCAGCCGAGCGCGTGCAGTCTTCGGACGAGCAGAGGCGCATTGCGATCCTGCTTGTGCCCGCTGACGATCTCATCGCCGACACTGAGGAAGATGGCTCGCGAACGATTCATGATGCCGCCGGATTCATTCCGAACTCTTCGGCGGATGGTGGACGGGAACCTGCTTGAGAAACGCTCTGATGTATCCCACACCCGAAACCAAGGCAAAGAGCATCGAAATCCAAAGAGCCCACACGCCGAATTGCCGGAAGCCCGTCCAGCGATCGATCGTTTGCGTCAAGATCAACATCGGAATGGCGATGACTTGAGTGGTGGTTTTCCACTTGCCCCATCGAGAAGCCGCCATCACCACACCGTGGGTGGCCATCACCGAGCGCAGGCCGGAGACGATGAATTCGCGCCCGACGATCACCACCACCATCCACGCCGGAGCGAGTCCCACCTCGACGAGGGAGATGAAGGCGGCGGAGGTCAGCAGTTTGTCCGCGATCGGATCGAGCAGCGTTCCGAGCGTGGTCACCTCGTTGCGTCGCCTCGCGAGGTAGCCGTCGAGCAGGTCGGTCAGTGCCGCAAGCAAGAAGATGCCGACCGCGAGCAGTTCCTTCTTGCTCGATTCCGCCAGAAAGGGCCGGTCCGCCAGCATCCACGGCGGAGCCAAAAGCACCACCACCAGCAGCGGCACGAGGAAAATCCGAAAGAGAGTCAAGCTATTGGGAAGGTTCAGCAACGCTCAGAGCACTCCGGTCTTCTGGACACTTCGCGACGGCGGCATTTCCGTGCCGAGGCCCTTGGCATCTCAGATCGTCTCGGAGGCTAGCACGCCCGCATCCCCGCGATCAACGGCCGGGCAAGGGCGAACGGCGGCGAAAAGCGCTTTCGA